>SLOL01000173.1 GCA_007132495.1 Balneolales bacterium | reverse complement strand
ATTATTAAATACTTGTTATTATATAATTTATTTTGATTCCGATAGTAACAGGTTGATTATACATATTCCACTGTTCAACAACAGATTCATGCAATCGGCATATCAGGCACGTCAAATCATTGTGGAAGGATTGGTACAGGGGGTTGGGTTCCGGCCATTTGTATATCGGCTGGCACATGAACATGGTCTGAACGGATGGGTCAGGAACACTGCAGAAGGACTGATTATCCATATTGAAGGCAGCGAAAAGCAGATAAACGGGTTTGCAAAGGCGCTCCGGCTCCGGCCCCCCGGGGCCTCGGTCATCCGCTCGGTCAAAATCATCACCAGCCGGCCGAGGTTTTGTGAAACCTTTCAAATACAAAAAAGCGAAAGCGGATCGGATCGAATCACACAGATCAGCCCGGATATTGCGGTTTGTGAAGCGTGTTTGCAGGATATGGAATCACAAACTCACCGCCTGGACTATCCATTCATCAATTGCACGCACTGCGGACCCCGGTTCACCATCATCCGGGATCTGCCCTATGACCGGCAGAATACCACAATGGATCCGTTTCAGATGTGTGAAACCTGCCGTACCGAATATGAATCCATTGCCGATCGCCGGTTTCACGCCCAACCGGTGGCATGCCGCCAGTGCGGACCCGAATACACGCTCCTTGTCCGGGGTCAAAAGATAACAGGCATCCAACATATTCTGGAACAGTGCTCGAAAATCATCGCACAGGGGGGCACCATCGCGATCAAGGGAATGGGTGGTTTTCACCTGATGTGCGATGCGGAAAACCGGGCGGCGGTACGCAGGCTTCGCAATATCAAAAAACGCGACGGCAAACCGTTTGCCGTCATGGTCCGGGACATTGAAACAGCCGGCCGTTTGGCGGATCTGTCGGATCAGGAAGCCGGGCTGATGAAGTCCTGGCGGCGACCTGTTGTGCTTCTGAAACAGAGACGGTCCCCATTGCCGGAAAAAGCGGGCCGGCTCTCTCCGGAACTCAATCCGGGCATGGCAACCATCGGCGTGATGCTTCCCTACATGCCGTTCCACCATCTGCTGTTCCGGGAGCTGGCCACACCGGTAGTGGTCATGACCAGCGGCAACCTCTCCGACGAACCCATCGTCATCGACAACGAACAGGCGCTGGATACCTTTGGGGATGTCACCGATGCCGTCCTGGTCTATAACCGGGACATCCGGAACCGGGCTGACGACTCGGTGGCCTTCGTGGCCGGCGGGAATCCACGTATGATCCGGCGCTCCCGGGGTTATGTTCCGGAGCCGGTGCGGCTCTCTTTTCCGGTGGAAGGGTTGCTGGGCGCCGGTGCCGAATTGAACCACTGCTTCGCGGTGGGAAAAGGACGGGATGTGTTGCTGAGTCAGCATATCGGTGACCTGAAAGATCCGCCGACCCATGCTTTCTTCGAAGAGTCGGTCTCCCGGCTCAGCAAACTGTTCCGGTCGGATCCGTCTCATGTGGCTTGCGATATGCACCCCGACTATCTATCCACCCGTTATGCTCTCCGGTCGGGCCTGCCGGTAACGCGTGTTCAGCATCACCACGCCCATGTTGCCGCATGTATGGCGGAATTCCATCTGACCAAACCGGTCACAGGCGTGTGTTTCGACGGAACGGGACTGGGCAGTGACGGACATATCTGGGGCGGGGAGTTTCTGCACGCCGACCTGAATACCTTTACGCGTCATTCCCATTTCGATTACCTGCCGCTTCCCGGCGGCGACAAGGCCGCCAAAGAGACCTGGCGTACGGCAATTTCTATCCTGTACCAGACATTCGGCGGGGAGTTCCGGGAGCTCAATCTTCCCGCTGTAGAGCACTGGCGGGTTCACCCGGACGCCGAACTGATCCTCCAGGCTATCGACCGGGAGCTGAACACCCCGCTCTCCTCTGCGGCAGGCCGGCTCTTTGATGCTGTAGCCGCCATCACCGGGGTCTGCCTTTACAACAGCTTTCACGCCGAAGCTCCGATGCGGCTCGAGACGCTGATCGCCGATAATGTGACGGAGGAGTATCCGTTTGATGCCGGCAAAACAATCCGGTTCTCTGCCACCATCCGTGCCATCATACATGACATCGGGAACCGGGTGCCTGTTCCGGTGATTTCCGCAAAATTTCATAATACGCTCGTTTCCGTTATCTTTCTTGTAACGCAGCAAATGAAATCACACTACGGCACCGACGATGTGGTACTGACCGGCGGCGTATTCCAGAACCGTTATCTGCTGGAAAAAACCGAACAGCGTCTGAACAATCTGTGTAACTTGTACAGTCCAAAGCGCATTCCGTGCAATGACGCAGGTATCGCCCTCGGGCAGATTGCCGTCGCCGCACAAAAAGCACAGGCAACAGAAAAAAAAGATTGTGAAACTCTTGTTGAAGGCGAAAAATTATAGCACATTAATAATTTCACAGGCTACCGAAGTTCCAACATTATTCAAAACAAAGGGGACACCATGTGTCTGAGTATACCGGGAAAAATTATTTCCATAGAAGGCGAAACCGCCGTGGTTTCGATGGGGGGCAGTACGGTGGAAGCCGGCCTGCAGCTGCTCGATGACGTTGCTGAAGGAGACTATGTCCTGGTCCACAGCGGATTCGCCCTGCAACGCATCAGCGAGGAAGAGGCGCAGGAGATGCTCGAGGTGATCCGGGCGATGGATGAAGCCGCCGAAAACGGACATGGGCAGCACCCTCCGGCATAGCGTTCCCATGACTTGCACCACTCCTCTCACCCTCCGCTGACCTGTAAACTCTCCGCTATGAAATACATCACCGAATATCGCAACAAGGACAGGGTCCGCACGCTCCTGGATCATATCCACGCCTACACGGGGCCGGATCTGCATTTCATGGAGGTCTGCGGCGGACACACCATGGCCATTCACCGGTTCGGCATCCCGTCGATGCTGCCGTCATCCATCACGCTGGTATCCGGACCCGGCTGTCCCGTCTGCGTCACATCGCTCGGCTTTGTGGATCACGCCATTGCCCTCAGCCGCCGTAATGATGTGATCATTACCACCTACGGGGATCTGATCCGCGTCCCGGGAAGCACCTCCTCTCTGGAGAAAGAGAAATCGCAGGGACGGGACATCCGCATGGTCTATTCCACCCTGGAAGCACTGGCTATTGCCCGTGACAATCCTTCCAGGCAGGTGGTTTTTCCGGGCATCGGTTTTGAAACAACCGCCCCGGCCAGTGCCGTGGCGCTGGAACAGGCCCGAAAGGAAAATCTGCGCAATTTCCACATTCTGAGCGCCCACAAGATCATGCCTCCGGCGATGAACGCCATCGTCGATGAGGAGGTAACGTTGAACGGTTACCTGGCACCCGGTCATGTGAGCACGGTGACCGGATCGGACATCTACCGGGATATCAGTGAAACCTGGCGGCTGCCGGTGGTGGTTTCAGGGTTTGAACCGGTCGACATCCTCCAGTCCATTTATATGCTGATCCGTCAGCATGTGACCGGCGACATTAAGGTGGAGATACAATACAAGCGTGTGGTCAAACCCGAAGGCAACCTGAAAGCCCGGCAATTGATGAACCGGGTGTTTGAACTGCGGGATGACTGGTGGCGGGGACTGGGTGTGCTCCCCGGGAGCGGACTGGGTGTGGGTCCGGATTACGCCGAATGGGATGCCGAACGTAATTTTGACGTCGATATCGAACCGACCCGGGAGCCAAAGGGGTGCATTTGCGGGGACGTATTAAAAGGGGTAAGCAGGCCGGAGGAGTGTCCTCTGTACGGCAAAGTCTGCAACCCTGCCAATCCGGCAGGTACCTGCATGGTATCCGAAGAGGGGGCCTGTCAGGCTTCATACAAATATGGAACAGTATAAATACATTCGAATGGGTCACGGGAGCGGTGGAAAACTGACCCATGACCTGGTGACTGACCTTTTTTTGAAATATTTCGACAATGAGATGCTTCGTCAGCAGGGGGACGCCGCGTTGGCTCCGGCCGGCGCGGGAAAGCTGGCGTTCAGCACCGACGGTTATGTGGTGGACCCGCTTTTTTTTCCCGGGGGCGATATCGGATCGCTGGCTGTCAGCGGAACCGTGAATGATCTCGCCGTCACCGGCGCCGTCCCGCACTACCTGTCCGCCGCATTTATCCTGGAAGAGGGTTTTGCCATAGATGAACTGGAAAAAATCGTCCGGTCGATGGCCGACACTGCACGGAACGCCGGTGTGCAGATCGTGGCAGGCGATACAAAAGTGGTTAACAAGGGAAAATGCGACAAGCTTTTCATCACTACCGCCGGTGTCGGATTGCTGGAAGAACGATTAGCGCATATTGCCGGAGGAAGCCGCGTGCAGCCGGGCGACCGGATCATCATCAACGGATTTGCCGGCGACCATGGCATCGCCATACTGGGAGAACGGGAGTCGCTGAAATTCTCCTCGCCCATCGTCTCGGATGCGGCCTGCCTCAACGACCTGATCGCCGGGGTCACCAATCATTATGATATTCATTTCATGCGGGATGCCACGCGTGGCGGTCTGGCCACCGTACTTGCCGAACTGGCGGAAACCCGCAAGATGGGCGTCACGGTCCATGAAGAGGCTATCCCGGTCCGGGAGGAGGTCAAAGGCATCTGTGAAGTATTCGGCTATGATCCGCTCTACATGGCCAACGAAGGGAAAGTGGTAATGGTGGTGCCTGAAGATCAGGCCGGTGACATCCTTGCCGGACTCCAAAACCATCCGCTGGGCCGGGACAGCGCCGTCATCGGATCAGTGACGGAAAAACACGCCGGCAGTGTCATACTGAACACCGAAATCGGCGGACAGCGGTTCCTGGATATGCTGGCCGGTGAACAGCTTCCAAGAATCTGCTGAGCAAACGGACGACACCGCAGTCTGCCGTTCCAACCACCGGTAACCCCGTTATATGTGCACACTCAGCTGGCAAATCGACAAAAACCAACTGACCATTATCTTCAACAGGGATGATGATGCCGCTGCTTCGCCCGATGCTTCACCTGAGAAACCGCCGGTAACAGAAGCGGTCGTAAATACGAGCATCCTGGGCCCGAAAGATCCGGAAAGTGGCGGATACCGGATTGCCGCAAATGAGCACGGACTGGTTTTTTGCCTTATGGAAGATGACAACACCGGAGCAACCTCCGGCCTTAAAAAAAGCAAACAGGACATTGACGGTATCATCCGTTCGATATCGACTGCGAAAGATCCGTTTGAACTGCGCGGCATGCTGGGCGCGTTAAAGCCGCGACAGTACAAGCCGTTTCAGCTCATCGTTTTCCCGGGGATGTCCACCCCGCTGCAATGGCAGTGGGACGGCCGCAGTTTCCGGGAAATCATCGCACCCCGTCCCCTGATCACCACCTCATCCTTCCTGCCCTCTCTGACCGGTAAATTGCGTCTTCGCACCTTCCGCAATGCGACCGGTAATTTTCAACACCCCCTGCCGGAAGATCGTCATTTGGCGCTGCACCGCAGCCGCCGGCCATGGCCGCCGGCGATATCCATAGCGACGAAACGGAAAAACAGTGCTACGGTCAGTCTGACCCGTGTAAGGGTGACCCCGGAATCCATACATATGGCCTGGCAGCCGGGTGATCCGGTGACCTCCCGACAACCATCACACGAACATTCACTGCAGAGAAGAGCCAACGCCCTGCTGCAAAGGAACATGGTGATGCCGGACCGGTTCGAGGGGGATACCGTCCGGATTGATACCCTGTTTCGAGAAAAAAGTCCTTCGCTTTACCGGCGATTTCCGGGTTGGGTGATGGGGCTGATCCGGTTTATCCTGAAAGAGAAAAGGCTGAACAATTACTTGAACAAGGCCCGGAACTTGCCTTGCTGCCTGGTGGCGACCAATGTACTGAACCACCTTGACGTCCGGGCGAAGGTCAAGCCGGGCTCCGGGCCCATGCCGGAACACCACAAGCGCCTGGTGTTCATCGCCAACCACCCCACCGGCGGACTGGACGGATTGCTGCTGTTAAGCTGGTTGTCGACGTATTACCCCGATATCCGGATCATCGTCAATGAACTGTTATGGCATGTACCGCATATTCGTCCCCTGATTGTGCCGGTGGATATCTACAGTAAAGGCACAAACTCTGTCAAAACGGTTATGAAGGCCTTTGAAAAAGATTCTCCGCTGCTGATCTTTCCTTCCGGACATGCCGCCCGCCGCATAAAAGGCAGACTGACGGAGGCCACCTGGCAGAACATGGCGGTAAAAATGGCACTGAAGCACAACAGAAATATGGTTCCCCTCCATATTGATGGACAGAGTTCCCGGCTGTTCCACAATGTCGCGTGGCTTCGGCGAAAAGCAAAGATGAAACTGAATCTTGAATTGTTATTTTTATCAAGAGCAATGATTCATCCGGCCTGCAGGATGTACGGCATTACCGTCGGATCCCTGCTCACTCCCGGTCAGATACAGGATTTGGGAGAAAACGACCACGAACGGACAGCAAAACTGCAGCAGATCTGTGAAAATCTGCCGGCCTCAATAAATCAGGGTACCCATCCATGACCTCAAATTCCGGACATAACACTTCCGATCCTGCAAAAATCACTTCTGAACTGGCTCAGTTGACTCCTGTCGTGAGTTTTCGGGGCCTTGAAGTCCATTGTTTTTCTGGCAAGGAGTGTCCGGCGACATTGAAGGAAGTGGGATATCTGCGGGAGACGGCTTTCCAGGCAGCCGGAGGAGGTCGGGGTGTTGAATGTGACCTGGACGATTGGGACACCGGTGAAAATGCGTATGACCAGCTCATTGCCTGGGATCCCGATGAAAAGCAGTTGGTGGCATCCTACCGCTACCAGCCCGGAAAGCGGGGCATACCGGAAGAAGAAAAACATCTGCGGACAGCCAATTTATTCGATTATACCGATGCGTTCCGTGAGAAAATACTTCCGAAGTCGATAGAGCTGGGCCGATCTGCAGTGAATCCCTCGGCTAAACGCAATAAATTCGGTTTTTTTGCCATCTGGAAAGGGCTGGGCGCACTGCTCCGTATACATCCGGAAGTAAACTATTTATTCGGAACCGTTTCTCTTCACACTACCATCAAACCACAGGCCGGCAATGAACTGCTCAGCTATCTGCAGCAACACTATCCGCCCCCCGAACCGCTGCTGAAAGCAAAAAGAGAGATCACTTTTGAACCTGATCCCGGTCAGGCGGACCTGTCAACGCCCGTACAACAGGGCGAGCAGGACACCCCCGAAAACCGCATCAAAAAATTGACCGGTCTCATGCGCGATCACAGCGATTTCATGCCGCTGATACTGAAATCCTACATGGGCTTGTCCAACGATATCTGGTTTTGTGACGCGGTCGTCGACCATGATTTCGGTGACGCCTGGATTATCGGGATGATCGTGCCGGTGGATAACATCAATGCCAAATTCCGGAAGATGTTTATGTGATATTCTCCAAAACAGAATTCACTATTTCCAGCTATCATCAGCATTTTTTCCGGTCAGCCTTATCACGAACCAACAATCGATCTTTTACCCTTCCATAATCATCCTAAACCCGAATATGTAAACTGATGGAACATCCCAATTCCAAAAAAGCCTCCCTGTTACCGATGAATCGCAAGGAGTTCCTCAAATACAGCAGTCTTGTAGCCGGCGGCAGCATGATCTATCCGGCCGGAGCAATTCATGCCCGCTCACCACAGCATCACGGCGATTCTAACAGCAATGATGGTGTTCACTGGTATCAGCAACCGCTGCGGATTCTGCAGACTGTCCTTCGAGAGACCGATGCCAGGGAATACGATGCCAATGCGGTCGTCGCCTATATGAAAGAAGCCGGATGCGACATGCTGGTGGTTAATGCGGGTGGAATTGTCGATTTTTTTCAAAACCCGTTGCCCGCCGCCAATATCAACCCCTTTATGGGCGATCGCGATATCGTCAGGGAGATTACTGCACGCTGCAAAGAAGAGGGATTCCGGGTGATTGTACGGGTGGATTTCCGTGGTGTGGAGGAACATATCTATCGTCAACACCCTGACTGGTTCAGTGTGGACCACAATGGTGATCCTCAAATGCTCACCTATACCGAACCGCGGCTTCACTCCGCCTGTTACACCGGCTATTACCGCACGGAACACGCTGAACAGTTTATTCGGCACCTCATGGAGAACTACGATGTCGACGGCATCTGGCACAACAGCATCGGGGTGGTCGGCATCTGCCACTGCAACCGGTGTCGGAGCTCCTACCGCGAAGAGTTCGGCACAGAACTGCCGGTCCAGGCCGAGTCTACTGACGAAGAGCTGAGCCGGTATATGGTCTGGAAGGAACAGGTCGCCGACCGCCATATGGATCACATGCGCCGAACAGTCAAATCCTACGGCGATGATAAAGTATACACTGCTGAAGTCTTCACCATGTTTTATGGCACCCGTCAGGTGGATCTGGGCATTGATCTCTACAACGCCCGCGACCACTTCGACTTTCTGGTGAGCGTGGCTTTTCTGACGCCCAACCAGGAGCATATTACCTATGACGAAATCACGTATGCCAACACTATTGTCACATTTCTGAAGTCAATGGCACCTGAAAAAGAGGCAATCATTCTGTATGGCGGAAACGGCACGGCACACCGCTATGTCCGGGACGCGCCGATCGACCTGAATGTCTGGCTCTGGCAGGCATTGGCAGCCGGCGGACGATTTTGGAATTGCAACTTCACCGGCATGCACCCGGCCGCGACCCATGACCGCCGAAATGCCTTTAACAACACCGAACCCTACTTTTTTGTAAAGGAAAACGAAAAACTGCTGGAAGGACATGCACCTGTACAGCCGATCGGTATCTACTATTCCAAATACACCCGTCAGTTCTACCGGATCCCGCCGGAAGAGGGCGACAGTTTTGACGGTTGTATCCAGGGTATGCGGTCCGTGCTTGTGGAAAACCATATTCCACACGGTTTTATCGCCGATGACCAGGTCACCGCTGAGCGACTGTCCCGTTACAAGCTTCTGATCCTTCCGAATGTAAGGGCGATGTCCAGCCCTGAAATTGAACTTATCCGTGCCTATGTGCATAATGGTGGAAAGCTGCTGGCCACTTACGCATCCACCCTGTTCGATGAAAATGGACGGCAACGCAACGATTTCGGACTGGCGGATGTGTTTGGCTGCCGCTTTACCGGTGATAAGATCAATACACGACAAGATACCTACCAATATATCCTCCAACCAGACCACGAGATCGTCCGGCCGGATTCAAAAAAGACCGAACTGATGGTCAATTCCGGGTATACTCTTTTATGTAATCCGGACGAAACGGCCCGTGTTATCTGTACTTACACCCCGCAGGTTCACAATCAACCACCAGAAAAAGCGTGGACCGATGACTGGGAGACGGAGTATCCCGGTCTGCTTGCCCACTCATACGGAGCCGGAGAAGTGATCTACTTTGCCAATCAGCCCGATCAAAGCAATTTCGAGATGGGACACCCCGATCTGCGCAATCTTCTGCACCGAAGCATCCGTTATCTGGTTCCCGATGGCATCCCTGTCGCAACGAACGCCCCTGAGAGCGTCCATATCGGCCTGACTCGCTCTCATCGCGATCCTTCAAGCTTTATATGCTCCCTGGTCAATACCACTTCGGCGCCCAAACGGCCGCTGCGAACTATGACCCCGGTAAACGATATCGATGTCAGTCTGTCGCTGGAGGGCCGATCTTTGAAACGTTACAATATCCTGAGAAGCCAGGGGCGGATCGCGGTGGACTCGAGTGGAAACAAGGTCCGGTTCAAACTTGAGCGACTGGATGATTTCTGCGCTGTTCACCTGGAAATGGAACAATAAACCTTTCGTATTTTCAAAACTTCCCGAATCGCCGAAAAATTGAATAGGTATACCACGTGAGTTATGTGTGATAGGATCAGAATTACAAACCATCCTGTAACCACAAACCTGTTATGTCATGACAAAGCACAGCCGGATTACCCACTCCCCGGAACGGATGTCATCTCCCGGAACATTAAGCCTGTTCCTGTTCATCGTTATGGTGCCGTCACTGCTGTTGAGCTCCTGCGACGACAAACGGTATCAAACCGTTACCTGGACCGAATTCGAACCGGTGTATATGTCCCATCAGGAATTCACCGCCTCGGCCGGTCTTGAAAGTGCGCGCGAGCTCGAAGAACCGGGTAAAATTTATCTGTATGACGGTTATCTGTTTGTTAATGAGGTCAACAAGGGCGTTCATATCATTGACAACCGCGACCCCGCTGCGCCCTCATTTATCGGTTTTATCAACATCCCGGCCAATAAAGATATCGCCGTGCGTGGGGATAAACTATACGCCGACTCCTCCGGTGACCTGCTCGTATTTGATATTTCGGATTTTGACAATCCGGAGCTGATTACCCGCATGGAGGAGGTCTTCAACCTGTCAACCACCCAAAACCGCGGTTTCCCGTACCAGCCGGTGGACCCTTCCAAAGGAGTAGTCGTCGACTGGAAGCCGGTTGAAGTGGAAGAGGTGTGCAGCGACGATTGCCACCGGTTTCCGGGAGGGGGTTTTGGTGGTTTCAGAACTTTAACCGGTTTTTCAGCCGATGCCGCCGGCGGGTCAGGCGGATCCGTATCCACCGGTACCGGCGGCTCCATGGCCCGTTTCGCCATTACAGGTGACCATCTCTATGCCGTGGACTGGAGCAGTCTGCTCACTTTCGATATCTCCGATCCCGAACCGGTGAAGCGCAACAAACAGAATGTCGGATGGATGATCGAAACCATCTTCCCGTACCATGACAACCTGTTTATCGGCTCGGGAAACTCCATGTATATTTATGACATCAGCAATCCGGCAAATCCAAATCAGCTTTCTGTGTTCCGGCATGCAACCGCCTGTGATCCGGTCGTGGTGGAAGGCGACTTTGCCTATGTAACACTCCGCGACGGCGAGGCCTGCCCGAATTTCGCCGGTGCCAATCAGCTGGAAGTCATCAATGTCGAGGATCTCGAAAACCCGAAAAACATCGGTATCTATGAAATGATCCAGCCCCACGGACTTGGGATCGACAGCGGAGACCTGTTTATCAGTGAAGGCGACAGCGGACTCAAAATCATGGACGCGTCCGATCCGTACAACGTGAAGCAGGTACGCCATATCAAGGACATCCGCACCTACGATGTCATACCGAACGACGGAGTCCTGATCGTGACCGGAGGCAGCGGCATCATCCAGTATGACTATTCCGATGTCAACAATCTCAAAGAGCTGAGCACCATTCCGGTGTACAAACCGGCCCTTTAACAGACCCCCCATGCATAATAATTCCTCGACTCATGCATAATTCCTCGCTCCATGCATAAATTCTCGACTCATGCATAGTTCCTCTCTCCATGCATAAATTCTCAATTTCTTCCATGGTGGCGGCCGGTTTGGTCACCCTCATGATGAGTACCGTCTTGCCGGAACCCGTTTGGGCAACTGGAGACCGTCCAGAGAGTGTGCAGAGTGAGCGGTTTGAATACGATCTTACAAAAAGAGCACGGATGGAAGGGGACCGTTCAAAGAGTGCGTCGGTGAATGAGCAAGTGAACGGTCACCTTTCGGGGTATTACAACCGGACCGGCTTCGACTTGCTGACCGGCGGCAGCGGAACCGGCATCCGGCTGCAAATGGTCAACGGTTATCAATTCAATGAACGGTTTTCGGCCGGAATCGGAATTGGATATGTCTTCTATCATGATCCGGTGGACCTGGTTCCGGTTTACGCAGATATGGTCTATCAACTGAGAGACGACGGATTTATCCCCTTCCTCTACCTTAAAGCCGGATTCAGTGTCGGCATTTTGCGCGATGACTTCCGAATCGCGGACCGACACGGGGGCGGTCCTCTGCTGAATCCGGGCTTCGGTATTTTATTTAGCGGCAAAAGTGAACCGGGCATTTACCTCACAACCGGATTCAACCTGGATAACTCATATATCGAACGGGAAGCCTTCGGCGACCGCGTCATCAAAGACTCCATTTCCTACAGAAGAATTTCACTCGGCTTCGGATTGCTGTTTTAATCGGCGGATTCTCCTTGAATCTGATGTAAAAAAAGTCCAATTTCAGGTAGCCGGAGAATGGCACGAAAAGATATTTTTTCAGGGACCGTTTATCGGTTGTTCAACATTGAAGCAGGGCCTGCAGATCCCTGAATTTCATTTATTTAACGTCGAAGCAGTTCAGAAACAATGCATGTTAATCGTCTGTTTTTTTCTTTTTGGAGTATCCTTCTGTTATTAGCTTCGACCATCCTGTTTCCACCCGCTGCAGCACAGACGACGGGTACGGATTCCGGCGCGGATTCCCGCACAGCCCGGTTCGAATCCGTGGAAGCGGCCATGGCGCAAATCCGTGAACCCATACCGGTCACCCGCATCACCGCCCCCGTCACACTGGACGGACTGAGCAACGAGCCCGCCTGGGAAAATGTGGAGCCGTTTCCGGTCTGGTCGCATGAGCCTGTTTTCGGGGCGGCCCCCTCCGAACGCACCGAGATGCTGGTCGCTTATGACGATGATTACCTCTATTTCGCCATACGGGCCTATGATTCGAATCCCGACGGCATCCGCGGCAATATCCTCTACCGCAATGGTTTCGGAAGCGACGATTTTTTCGAGGTCCTGCTGGATACCTACAATGACAACGAAACCACGATTTTGTTCAATACGAATCCGGCCGGGAATCGCAGAGATGCTGAAATCACCAACGACGCCAGCGGCGCTTTCTCCCGATGGTTCAACCTCGATTTCAATACCTACTGGGATGTGGAGACGACCGTAAATGAAGAGGGCTGGTTTGCCGAAATCCGGGTCCCGTTTTCCAGCCTCCGTTTCCAGGAGGATGAAGACGGAAGGGTGATCATGGGTTTGTCGATGCAGCGCATCATTGCCCGTAAATCGGAACGTCTGACCTTTCCCCCCATCGAACCCGATCAACCCTTTGCCCAACTGAAAGCGTCCCGCGCTCAAAAAATTGAACTGAGGGATATTCAAAGCCACCGCCCTCTTTACATCCGCCCGTACGGCCTGGCCGGAATGGAACGAGCCGCCCGGCTTGCCGATGACCAGAGCAGTTATGAGTTCGACGAGACCAGGGTCATGGAGCCGGGTCTTGACATCAAATATGGTGTGACCAACAACATGACTTTGGACCTGACCCTCAATACCGATTTCGCTCAGGTGGAGGCGGATGACCAGCAGGTAAATCTGACCCGGTTCGATCTGTTTTACCCGGAGAAGCGGCAGTTCTTTCAGGAGCGCGCGGGCCTGTTTGAGTTCCGGACCGGAGGAAACAGCCGCCTGTTCCACAGCCGGCGGATCGGACTGACCGACGACGGGGAGATCGTACGAATCCTGGGCGGAGCCCGCCTGGTGGGCCGCTCGGGACCGTGGGAGTACGGACTGCTCAACATGCAGACCGACCGGCAGGGAGACCTCGCCCCGGAAAACTTCGGGACCGTGCGTCTGCGCCGGCAGGTTTTCAATCCCTATTCCTACACCGGGGGCATGGTGACCAACCGCATTGCCGCCGATGGTCATTACAATGTAGCCTACGGGCTGGATGGAACCTTTCGCCTGTACGGAGACGACTACCTCTCATTCCAATGGGCTCATACGATGGATGAAAGTCAGACTCCGGAAAACCGATGGAGTCCGGCGGAGAGCGGTCGCTTTTCCGGTATGTTTGAAAAAAGGCGACGCGACGGCATTGGCTACCAGACCACGCTGACCTGGTCGGGGCCCGATTACAATCCCGGCATGGGTTTTATTCAGCGTTCGGATTTCACCTATCTGAATCAGGATCTCTCCTATAGCTGGCGGCCGGATGATGATGCCCCCCTCCAGTGGCACACGTTTCTTATCGGCGGTGAAACCTGGCTGCGAAACGAGGATCGATCGGTCGAGACGGTCGAATTAGGTCCCGAGTGGAGTTTTGCCCGCCGAAACGGCGATCGGGGAAGTATCGGAGTGCAGATGATTTTCGAAGACATCCGGCAGCCCTTTTATCTTGATGACGATGTGTATGTGCCGCACGGCGATTATCTCTTTTACCAGGCCGCTGCCGGTTATACCGTACACCAGAGCCGGCTGTTCCGTGTCGGGGCGAATCTGGAAGCCGGCAGCTTTTTCGACGGTCGCCGGTTTACGCTGTCGCTGAGCCCCAGCTGGAATGCCTCACCTCATCTGGAGCTGGGCGGATCCTACAGTTACAACCATATCCGGTTCGCCGACCGTGATCAGCAGATGAACGCCCATCTCGGCCGGCTGCGCGTCACCGTACCGTTCAACACGCAGATTTCGACCCACCTTTTTGTGCAATACAACAGTGTCAGTGACCTGGTTTCCACCAACGCACGGTTCCGGTACAATTTCCGTGAAGGCAACGACCTGTGGATCGTGTACAACGAAGAGCTGAATACCGACCGTTATCAGTTCGTCCCCGAACGTCCGCGCAGCAATATCCGCACATTCATGATCAAGTATACCTATACGTTTCTGATGTAAATCCGGAAAAGTGGAAGCTTCGCCTGCAGGCAATACCGCTTCCCTGTTGTTCATCTATTATCGGAGAAATTCTCGCCGATAGCAAAAACCGGAGAGGAAAAATCACTCAAGCTGCTGAAAATGCTCGCGTTGCTGCTCGATGAGCTCCGGCATGCTCAGCGTCGTTTCCATGAGCCGCTCCTGCAGGGTCGGGACCAGTTTGGCCTGTAATACCACTACCAGCTCCTGGACGCTGTATTCGGTGGCGTTGTATCCGAACAGATAGCGCAATCCGAAGAACCAGCCCGGCAGATCTTTCAAATACGGAATGCCGCGTCGTGTCTGGGTTTCCTCGGTTTCGTACAGGCCTGCGATGATGGTGGATTCTCCGCTCAGCAGCAGTACTTCGGTGCGGGCTTCCTGCTTGTTGACAATGGTACTGACCGCCCCCGGAGACGCCGTACTGCGCTCCGCGTCCACGGTCATATAGATATAGGGCGTGCCTTCATGATACAGCACCTGGGGGGTCACCTCCAGAATGGTTCCGGTACTGAAAAACTGGTCGATCACATTGCCGGCGAAGTCGCGCTGGCGGATCGAGAAATCCTGTCCGACCTGGATCCGCCCCTGCTCGCCCTCAACCACCTTGATGGTTGGCGAAGAAAGCACCTCCCCTTTATTGCTGGTTTCGAAGGCGCTGAAGAGCGCCGACAGCTCCCAGCCGGTATTGGCAATCTGTCCCCAATCCACTTCCACCGACAAAACGTCTTCTGTCACATTCGCTGCGGCGACATTATCCACCCGCACCCGGCCGTCATACAGTGTGGACCAGTCGATACCCAGCTCCCGGATCACCTGCCGGCTGCCTTCAAAGAAGGTGGCCTCAATCTCGATTTCGCGGGAGTCGAAGTTGATGGTTCCTTCCTCCACGCGCTGCCGGACCCGTTCCTGCGCATCGGGCTCGGGTTCCGGGGCGGCGGTGATCTCATAGTACCGCTCTTCTTCCCGGATGACCAGATCGTTGTAGGATGCGATGCGGTCCAGGGCATCCCGCCAGTGCAGCCGGGGAACAGGGGTGCCGATCTCACCGGCAAACCCGGACCGGTCGATGATGACTTTGCCCCGGAATTCCACGGACAGCTCTTCGATCACGTCCAGGGCCTCGCCAAAAGGCACCCCTTCACTGAGCATAACCAGTTCATCGGGATTGACGAACTCCCTTTCGGGCAGCCGGTCCTGCGCCGATACCTCAAAAAAGGCGGCTACCGTCATTGCAAACAGGGTCATTGCGGTCAGTGCGGCAATGGCCAACCATATCTTTTTATTCATTTTAAAACTCCCGTTTCCATTCTATGTTAATCCAGATTCAATACTACCCGGTCAACCAGGCCGCCCCGGTTCAGGCGAAATACGGCAATTTGCCGGTCGGTGTCGATTTCCTGTAAACGGCCGAGATAGACCTGATCTCCAACCGTCAGCCTGTTGATCTCGTCGTTTTGATCACGGACCAGAATAAACCGCGAGGTCAAGCCTATCATCCGGCTTTCATTCACATTCAACAGGCCTTCCTCGTTCGGCGGCACATCGTGGACCAGCGGGAACCAGGGATTGTGACCAATATTTCCGGGGGCATCGGCATCCGCCAGCGTGGCCTCGTACGTTTCCGGATCAATCCGGTTGTAATAGGCGTCCAGACTCATTTCAAAGTTCACCCGGCTCAACCTCTCCAGTTCGTTGATGTTCTGAAGCTGCAATGAGGCGATTTGCAGAATGGGCCGGCTGTGCTCGATGCGGTAGATGAAGTTGTACAGATTCCGGTACTCCCCCTCGCCGCTCACGGTTACATGGACGATTCCGTGGTCGTCATGGATGGTGGAGTCCTGAAAGGTGTAATTAAGTTCCGTAAACGAGATGCCCTGGTTCAGGTTGATGAGGTAGTCGTAGAGCCGACCGGTATTGTGATCGGGGAAAAGCTCTTTCGGATGGTTTTCGCTCAGGTACTGCTGCCGGGCATGCTCGATGACACTTTGCTCGTAATAGGCGGCGGTTTCGGTGAGTTGATCCAGCTCCTGCTGCTTCAGCTCCCGCTCCTCTTCAAGTTCCTCCAGATCGGAGGCGAATGTCCAGTGGACAAAGAGCCAGCCGCCGCCGATCATCAGAATCAGCGTCAAGGTCAGAATCAGGGTATTTCGGATTCCGTAATTCATATCAATTCATCGTTTCAAAAAAGTTATCGGGCTTCAAAGTCCATCGGAATTTCCCGGATCAGCTCTTCATCCATCTCCGGCAGCTCCGGCGAGATCAACTCCACATGATCGCCAAAATTGTTGATCTGTACCGAGAACCGGTATATCGTCCGTTCACGCATCTCCCCTTCGGTCACCTGCATCACATGCCCCTCGTAAAACAGGCCCGACAGCCGCGGAATCTGCTGCCGGTAGAGGGAGTATCCGTCCACCGACAGGTTATCTCCGGATACCTGCAAGGTGGTCAGCCAGGTCCCCGGCATCTGCTGCACGCCCCGGTTGAGCCGGTCGAGAGTCTCCGACCAGAGCCGGTTGTCCTGTGCCAGCTCGGTAACCCGTTCATTATTCTCCCGGATGACGGCCTGTTCAGCGGTCAGCCGCTCCACCTCCCCGGCAATCGGCCGGGTGTCGGCAATTTGTGTATCGATGAGATTGACGGCCCGGGTAAGATCGCCCAGCTCATCGGACTTCTCCTGGTACCATTGATTGATGGCAAGCGGTGTCAGGGCAATGAGGACCAGCAGGATCATCCCGTGCCACTCCAGTTTGAAGACGCGCTGACGCTCCCGGATATACTCCGGAAGCAGCGAAAGGGCCGGAAAATATTCGTTGTCGGCCCCCGATGCCGCCCAGGCGGCTCCAATGGCCGACCAGTAGGGCTGCAGTGCAGCCGGCTTTCCGGCCAGATGTTCCGGCAGCTCCAGTTTTTCGGGATCGGGCTGAAACAGAGCGACATACACATCGTCAAGCTGCTCTTTGAAGTATTTTTCGGCTTTCTCCCCCTGAATGGTGCACTGCATGATAAGCATCCGGTGCAGTTCCGGGAGCGTACCCCGGTCCATTTCGAACAGCAGCTTGCTGAAGATCGTCTCGAGGATATGGCCCGAGGAAGCGGGTTCATTAATCACCGGCAATACATGGAAAATCCGGTCTCCCCTCAGAAACAGGACCCTGCTGGACTCCTTGCCGATACTTACAATGGCGGTGATCTCATTTTCTCCCAGGTCGGCATGCATCCGCGCCAATCCCGTCCAGAGTACTTCATCGGAGAGCATTTCATGAATGGCCGGCTTGCTGCCGCTGATATTGGCGGCATCGTCGATCAGATTCAGCAAACTCCGGTCATTGTCAAAGGAGAGCAGCCACCCCTGTCCGTCGGGGTTGATTTCGTAATTATACTGCTCGGCGCTCACTCCTTCCTGATAAATCGGATCAAGTTTGTCGAGCAGCAGCTCCTCCAGCTCCTTCTTCTTCATCTTTTTGGGATAAACCCCCTCCAGCGGCAACAAAATGGACTTCCCGGCAGGAATGTTGATACCTATATTGGGTTTATTGCCCGCCAGGCGCCCGATATATCCCGCCAGCACCTGCTCATTGGTGTCACCGGCGCTTTCACCGGTTTCGGTCATGTCAAAATCTTCGGAATCCTGCTCCCCGGGATCTTCACTCAGATCGAACGATTCGGCTTCATCGGGATCTTCATCCAGATTGAACGTCTCGGCTTCGTCAGGATCCTCATCCAGATCAAGAGCCCCGGGCTCCCCGGCATCATCGTCCAGGCCGAAGATGGAGTCGTCATCAGCCCCGGACGCCTCCTGACCCTGCTCTTCTTCTCCGCTTTTTTCAAGAAGTTCGGGCAGTTCCAGCGTCTCCACATCGAGCAGCTCCATGATTCCTTTGGCCTTCCGGATGCGGGCCACATAGAGCCGGTCGGCCTCCAGAGCGAGCCCTAAATATTCTTTGGATGTCTTGCCAATACTCATAGTCCGTGTGTTTATCTAAGCAGTTCCTTCAGACGCTTTTTATTATTGGCATAATTCAGAGCTTCCTCCTGGGAGATGACCCGCTCCTCAATCAGGCGTTTGAGGTCCTGTTCCAGGGTATGCATGCCGAGTTGTGCCCCTTCGTTGAGCATCTGGTAAATCTCCGAAGTATTGTTGTTACGGATGGCCGCCTTGACCGACGGCGTCGCCAGCATTACCTCCTTGGCCAGCACCCGTTTACCGTCGAGGGTGGGGATCAGCTTCTGGCTGATGACACAGGTGATCACATCGGCCAGACGGTTACGGACCCGGTTCTGTTCTCGGACCGGTACCTCGCCGATGATCCGGTCGATGCTCTCCACCGCCGACGCGGTATGCAGCGTGGAGAAGGTTTTGTGTCCCGAATCGGTCACTTCCAGAGCGGACATGATGGTCTCATCGTCGCGCAGCTCGCCGATGACGATCATGTCGGGGTCCTGACGCATCGCCTGCACCACCCCTTCACGGAACGAGGGCACATCGCGTCCCACTTCGCGGTGGCGTACGATGCTCCGTACCGGGGTGTGCACCAGCTCGACCGGCGAGGCGACAATGACGATATGGCTCTCCACCGACCGGTTGTTGGCATCGATGATGGTATCCAGGGTGGATGATTTTCCGGATCCGGTAATACCGGTAACCAGTGTCAGGCCGTATTTCAGGTATTTCTGGCTGAGCGCCTTGGCCACTTCGGGGTGCAGGTTCAGCGACTTGAACGGGCGGATCTCCGGCTCAATTCTCCGCATATTCAGTGCCAGGTGATCCATGTCGAAGTAGAGGTCGGCCCGGAAGCGCTGTGCCATCCCGTTATCACCGGCGGTGCCGCTCATCACGTACGAGAAGTCGAGGTTGCGGTTCTCAAACAAATACTCCGACTGATCATTGTTGATCAGGTTCAAAAACATCAGATCCGTCTCATCCGGCGAGTACTCCGGTGACTCCTTGTACGGCATCTTGCGACCGTGAATACGATACCAGACCTTGCCGTTACAGCCCGGTGCCCCCAGATCGACATCCGAAGCTTCGTACTTCTTCATGTTGATCAGGTGGTTCTCCAGCTCCGCCCGCAACGCCTCCCGCTGTTCGACAGGTGACTCCATTAAAAGTTCGTTGAACCGTCGCAGCCGCTCCATCCCGTGAATATGAGACGGTATCTGAGCCAGTTCCCCACGAAAATATTCCATATTTCTATCAGCAGTTGTTGCCGTTTGCATCGGTTAATTCAATAAAAAATGCGATCCACCATCGTTCCGGCCTGTTCAAACCTCCAGGAGAGCTTGTCGTTGACATTCATGAGCGCCTTGCTGCTGTAGTAGATCGAGGTGTTGCCGGTAAACGTCGCATCATCGTCCTCCGGATCGTCGATTTCCAGCAAGGAGTTATCGGTGAACATCATTGCACCGAATATATGGACATTCCCCCGGATGTCAAGGGTACCTTCGACGAGGACCAGCCCTTCAAACATGAAATCGCCCCGCAGCTCCAGGGTGGTTCCTTCGGTGATAATGAGAATCCCCCCGGCATTGGTGTTATCCCGGATTTTTTGATTCTCTTCCAATACCGTGATTCTCGGATTGTCGACCGTTCCCAGATTGCCTTCCACATAGGGATCCCGCTCGGATTTGTACATCTCCATAAGATCATGAATCTCCTGTCCGTCAAGTTCTTCATTGTGGAGAAAATTCGGATCTCCTTCATACGTGGCTGCGGTGCCCGACTGGTCGATGAGTTCATCCTCGGTATCAACCGATACGATGCCGGGCAGCACCGTGTCTGATGCATCCCCCACAACCGGATCGCCCGAGGGGGTGGTATCGTGTCCGTATATTTTGGCATTTCCGCTCAGATTCAGTCGGGATCCTTCCCCATAAAAACCGACGGCACCCTCCACCGGCGGGGTTATTTCACCGCGTTTCAGAAACGCGAACGCCTGAAGAGGCCGGTTGGCGGCTTCATACTCCGAACGCACCCGCAGGTATGTCGGCGGCACCTCATCGGGAAAATCATCGTTGCGGTCGACGAACACCCGGACATTCATGTCATCGATCGGAAACAGCCAGGGCCGCTCGATGTCATCCCAGTTGTTGTCGTGCAGCACCCGGTTGATCCCCATTTCCAGTCCGCTGCTGGTGGCATTCCGGGCATGGCTCACATTGAATGTCTCCACATTACTTTCGGTAAAGGTCAGCTGACGCTTCTGAACCGCCTGCTGCACCATTCCAAAGATGACTATGGCTCCCATGCACATGATAAGCAGTGATCGTCCCAT
>SLOL01000115.1 GCA_007132495.1 Balneolales bacterium | reverse complement strand
CAAGAACTCATCACAGAGGAGGAGTATAATCGGAAAAAACAACAACTGTTAGATAGTATATAACCCTGCAGTGATGTTTATTACAGGACTTCATTTTTTAGAATATTATATTAATTTTCTGTATGAATATTCCCTCATCTTGCTCTAATGTGCATGAACGAAGTAAGGCTATCATTTCTTTTGCAGCCAGATGATTAACGAGAGTGTTCAAAGAAAGGAGCAAGAAGTAAGGATATCATACCTTTGCTCCAGAGCATCCACCGGCACCCTCACATTAGATGAGGAGTGCGAGTTGCTGGGCTATATAGCATTGGAACCTTTCATCTTCGAGATGATTCTTACAGAGGATCTACTCCGGAAGTGGCGGAAAGATTGAATAGGTATCCATTTATTCTACTAATCGAAGATTTATGAATGAGAAACTAAACGTCATCGTATTAACTGAAGATCAAATCAAACAGATCATTGCAGAAACCATTGAATCTGTAATTGAGATACGTATTCCGGAATTGATGCGAAAAGTAAACCGGAAAGAAATTTTAACGACTACCGAATTGAAAGAGCTTACAGGAATGTCCTATAGAATGCAAAAGTACCATCGAGAGAATGGAAATCTTCCATATTCACAGGATGGACGGAAAATATTCTATCAAACTGTTGATGTGGAACGATTTATAGCCAAGAGAAGAATTGGGACAAATTATAACACGAGATCGGATAAATAATAATAGAATAGTACCTAAAACGAAGGTTTTGAATGAACAATGTTTAATAGGGACTAACTGGACTGTAGCCAAAGAATTGCGGCTCTCAAAATTGTTGCAATTGGCATAATTTTATTACTTTAAATGAGAAAACGTCAGCAGTTGTTTCAAAGTACATCGAATGAACCAGTATTTGCTTGATGTTAGACAGATCAGGGTCTGTGTGGAAAATAAAAAAGTGTTAAGATATGCCGGGGAAAATCTTACTGATCAGAAAAGAAAGTAATGCAGACGGGTGCTGCAAAAAAGATCTTGAAGACTACGGTTACGAGGTAGAAACCTTAAATACAGGTGAACAGGCGGTTGAAAGGATTAAACAAACAACGGACGCCGACCTTGCCCTGTTGGACATGGATGCCTGTGGTGAAATGGAGGGGATGCATACCGCTGAAAGGATTTTAGATCAAGGCGATATTCCAGTCGTTTTCCTGCTATCCCGGACCGGGTCTGATATCGTTGAAACGACGGAGGCTGTTACTCCATACGGTTATATCCTCAAGGATTCGCCGGGCACGGTTCTGGATGCATCCATCAAAGCGGCTTTCAGGCTGTTTGATAAACTAAAAAAATGCGAAGAGAAGCTTACCGGGCAAAAAGAGCTGGAAGAGCAACTGCGATTTCGGAATGTTATTCTGAATACCCAGCAGGAAGTTTCCCTTGACGGAATTCTTATTGTAGACGAAGAGGATACCATCGTTTCTTTTAACCAGCGCTTTGCCGATATCTGGGGAATTCCGAATGAAATATTGGCGTCACAGTCCTGTGAAAAAGCACTGAACTATGTAATTCCCAAACTGGTTGATCCGCAGGAGTTTGCCGATCGGATACACTACCTGTATGGGCATAAACAGGAGAAGAGCTTTGAAGAAATCGCATTGACGGACGGGAGGATTCTTGAACGTTATTCGGCACCTATGTTCGGGCAGAACGACCGTTATTACGGAAGGGTCTGGTATTACCGGGATATCACCGGTCGCAAGCAGGCCGAAGAAGCGATAAAGGAACAGCTCTACGAAAAAGAGATCATTCTCAAAGAGGTCAATCACCGGGTAAAAAACAATTTTTCATCGGTTGAAAGCCTGCTTGCATTGCATATGCAATCTACAGAGAGTGACGAAGCGCAGTCTGCATTACAGGATGCCATCAGCCGGATTCAGAGTATGCGAGTGCTCTATGATAAACTGCTGATTAATGATGAGCATAAAGAAGCATCCGTAAAGGATTATATTGAAAGCCTTGTTGACTCCATAGTTGGTTCTTTTCCCGATTATGAAAAGGTCACTGTTGACTGTCAGATCACGGATTTTAATTACATTCCCAAAAGACTGTTCAACCTTGGTATTATCATCAATGAGCTCATTACGAATAGCATGAAATATGCTTTCGAGGGCAGAGACAGTGGTTTGATTACCGTCAAACTGGACAAGGTCGACAATCATGTAACCCTTATCGTACAGGATGATGGCAATGGTTTGCCTGAGGGTTTTGATGACAACGACTTACAAGGTTTCGGTTTAATGATTGTCAGGATGCTCGTCAAACAGCTGGGTGGAAACTTGACTATTGAGAACCAAAACGGAACCAGGAGTACAGTGGAGTTTGATATCTGATGGGGATTTGGCTACGTTTTATCGTATTCATTCAAAGAATTTTCTCTGAAATCCATAATTTTAATCATTCGTATAAAGGAGTGCAGGTGTTTAAGTGAAGCAACCCATGGGTGTCATAGCAGCGGGGCATGAGCTGACCGTCCATGTCGCCGAAGAGATATTGAGAAGCGGGGGAAATGCTTTTGATGCCGCCGTGGGTGCTCATCTTGCAGCATGTATCACCGAACCGGTGCTCTCCTCTTTGGCCGGCGGAGGTTTTTTGCTGGCCAGGGAGGCCGACGGCTATGAAAGACTGTATGACTTTTTTGCCCAGACACCGCTCCGACGCAGGAAACAGAATGAGACGGATTTTTTTCCGATCTCCGCTGATTTCGGGGAGACACAGCAGGAATTCCATATCGGCATGGGGGCTTTTGCCACACCGGGTACCGTAAAAGGGGTGTATGCGATTCATCGTGATCTGTGCACCATGCCAATGAAACGCCTGGTTGAGCCGGCGGTCCGGCTGGCAAGAGACGGGGTGACCATGAACCATTTTCAGGCCTATATCCTCGATGTGGTGAGCCCGGTGTTTACGGCTTTCGACGACTCGCTGAAGGTCTACGGAAGCAAAGTGAAACCGGGAAAGCTGGTGCAGGAGGGAGATGTGCTTCGTATTCCCGGGTTTGCGGACTTTCTGGAAGTGCTCGCCCTTGAAGGGGAAGATCTGTTTTACCGGGGAGAGGTGGCGCAGCAGGTGGATCGCTTCTCGAAAGAGCATGCGGGTCATGTGACCCGGGATGATTTTCTTGCCTATGAGGTGACCCGGCGCAAACCGCTTATGGTCAACTACCGGAACGCCCGACTGGCTGTGAATCCGGCTCCAAGTTCCGGCGGTACGCTTATTGCTTTCGCACTCAAACTCATGGAGGAGTCGGATCCGGATGCACATCCGTTCGGTACCTCCGGACACCTGCGCTCACTGGCTCTGGCCCAACAGCTCACCGATGCTGCACGAATTGATTTCCTGATTAATCACGGTCTTACGGCCCCCGGCGAAGCCATACTGGAACCGGACTATGTATCCCGCTTCCGCCGGAATATGCGAGAGCATCCCCGGTTTCCACGGGGGACCACACACATCAGCATCATGGACAATCAGGGAAATACCGCGGCACTCTCCACCAGCAACGGCGAGGGGTGTGGACACCTGATTCCCGGTACCGGCATTATGATGAACAATATGCTGGGAGAAGAGGATCTGCACCCGGACGGTTTCGCAATGTGGCCGGAGAACCACCGGATCACCTCCATGATGGCCCCGGCCATTCTTTCAATGGCTGATGGTTCTGAAGTTGCTCTGGGATCGGGCGGATCCAACCGTATCCGTACGGCCATACTGCAGGTGTTATTGAATCTGACGGATTACCGGATGTCGCTCAGGGATGCCGTCAGCCGGCCACGAATCCACTGTGAAAAAGATTTTTTATCAGTGGAACACGGCTTTGATAACGATCAGCTGATTCCGGTGCTGGAAGCATGGCCGAATCATAAACGGTGGAGTCGATCCAATCTGTTCTTCGGTGGTACCCATTCGGTTATGCGCGGACCGGACGGTTTTCAGGGAGCCGGTGATCCACGCCGGGGCGGAGTGGCAAAGGTGGTAATCTGAGGTTTTTTTGCTTATCCTTGGATTATTATTTGACATAGGTATAATCAACTCGTAAATTTGCTTCATATGTAAAATCCGTTTCAAGTCACACAGGTTCGAATGTGACGGGTTTTTAAATCATAATCCAACTTGTTAGTTATGACAACCACCTTTTCCAATACCTGCTTCTGTCAGTGTATGTGTTGTATCTTGCCTCAATGGAAAGGTAGTGGTTGTTGTATGCGCTAAGCATATCGAGATCTGAAGAATCTGAAGCCCGCTGCCTTTCCGGTTTGCGGGCTTTTTTTTTGCCCCTTACCGGCAGAGTGCTCGGGTGACCGATGAAAACCGGATCAACAGGACGTCCACCACCCCGTCGGCCCCGACTTCAGAGCATCCACTTCGTTCGAAGACATCGCACTGTCATTACTCCGAATCCCCGAACCTCCGTTTTTGTAACCTATTTCTGTAAACACTCATGTTAGATCAGCTGAACTGGCAATCCTGGTTTACCGCCCTGATTATTGTAGTCATGATCGCGGCTCTGCTGCGGGGCCGGTCGCGTCCGCACCACCTCTTTCTGCTGGCGCTGTTGATGCTGGTGATTGCGGGTATTGTGACGCCGGTTCAGGCGGCTTCCGGATTTACCAACAGTGCGGTTATTACGGTTGCGGCACTGTTTGTTGTGGCGGCGGGAGTTCAGCATACCGGGCTCCTCAATTTTCTGGAACGCTATCTGATGCCGGTAAAGGGCGGCATCGGTGCAACACTTCTACGCATTATGAGCTCCACATCGGTGATGTCAACATTTTTGAATAACACACCGATCGTCGCCATGTTGACCCCTCAGCTCCAGCAATGGTCGAAGCGGATCGGCATTCCCGTATCCAAACTGCTGATTCCGCTCTCCTACGCCGCCATTGTCGGAGGAACCATCACCCTGATCGGTACATCCACCAACCTGATTGTCTCGGAAATGTTGTCGGATCGGGGGTATGCTCCGTTTCATCTGTTCCAGTTGGCCTGGATCGGCATACCGGCAACACTGTTGGTGGTGGCCTGGTTCGTGCTGGTGGGACACCGTCTTCTGCCCGATCGGAGTGGATCAGAACCCGGGGGAGTGTACGTCCCGGGTCCGGCCAGTGCACAGTCGCATGTTGCCGGGGAATCCGGTTTTGAACCGGCACTTTTTGACCGGCGCTCTTATCAGGGCAGTTTCGCATTTGCGGCACCTCTGGGTGGTAACAACTGGCCCAGTGGAGTCTATAAGCCGCGACACGAAGCAGCAGAGGGAGTACCAACGGATGCAGCCAAATGGCCGAGTGGCGTATACCGGACCGGCAGTATCCGGCTGGCAGAAGAGTTCGACCTGCGTACGGAACGGCATTTTGGCAATGAGGCCATGTCTCAGTTGCGATCCGGACTGCATTTTGCCTCGCTTTCAGATCGGCAGACAGGGTCTGATTCGAATGGCGGAGACACGGGGTCTGATATCGGGTCCGCGGATTCTTCTGCCGGCACGACGACAGGCGGGAATAACAAGCGGAACAAATGGGGTTCCGGAGATGTAAGAGACCGCTTCACCAACATATCGGTACTTGTGATCCTCATTTCGATGATCGGCGTATCGGTGTCCGGTCTGCTGCCGGTTCACTGGTCAGTGATACTGGCAGCTGCAGCCATGGTGGTGACAGGCAGTCTGCCTGTCCGTAAGATCCGTGCCGCAATCCATTTACCGGTACTGCTGGTAATTGGTGCTGCACTTGGTATCGGAAGTGCTCTGGAACAGACCGGTCTGGCGGAGCTTCTGGCCTATACTGTCATTGACAAGACTTCAGGATACGGCGTTGTAGCGGTTCTTGTCGGTATCTATGTATTGACCAATCTGCTGACCGAAATGGTTACCAACAATGCCGCAGCAGTCCTGATGGTGCCGGTGGCGCTCAGTACGGCGGTTGCTCTGGGAATCGACCCCCAGGCCATCGGCGTGACCGTCGCCATTGCCGCATCCGCCAGTTTTCTGTCACCCATAGGATACCAGACCAACCTGATGGTGATGGAGCCCGGCAATTACCGTTTTACCGATTATATGAAGGCCGGATTCCCGGTGACCCTGATACTGATGGCCGTCACAGTGGGCATGGTCACATGGATCTGGATATAGGTACACAAGAAAATGGCCGGCACACTGAAAAAATCATACGGACAGAGACGAATTGCACATAACGAGATATACAAATCATTCAAAATAAAAGAACCAACCATTATGAAGTCGGACTCAACAGAACCTGAAGTCCCGGGACAAGACACCGGAAACACTGCTGTGTTGCAGCCGGAAGACTGGTCACGGCGAAACTCACACCTCAAAGTGCTGGAAGAGGAGGCGATTTTCATCATGCGGGAGGTGGCGGCACAGTTTGAACGTCCGGTGCTGCTTTTTTCCGGGGGGAAGGATTCCATTGTCATGGTCCATCTGGCTGAAAAGGCGTTTCGACCCGGCAAGTTTCCCTTTCCGCTGATGCATATCGACACCGGACACAATTTTGATGAAACCATCACCTTCCGAGATGACCTGGTCCGTCGTACCGGTGCCCGGCTCATCGTGGGTAGCGTGCAGGAGAGCATTGAACGGGGACGGGTACGGGAAGAGACCGGTCCGGAGGCGAGCCGAAACGCACTGCAGACCGTAACCCTGCTGGATACGCTCAAAGAGCATCAGGTGGATTGCGCATTAGGCGGCGGACGCCGGGATGAGGAAAAAGCCCGGGCCAAAGAGCGGTTTTTTTCGCACCGTAACGCTTTCGGACAGTGGGATCCCAAAAACCAGCGACCGGAGCTCTGGAGCCAGTTCAACGGACGCAAGAATGTTGGTGAGCATTTCCGGGTGTTTCCACTGAGCAACTGGACCGAGATGGATGTCTGGCAGTATATCGCCGCGGAACGGATTCCCATACCGTCGCTCTACTTCTCGCATCGCAGAAAGGTTTTCAACCGGCGTGGAACCTGGCTGGACAACTCGGACTTCATTACACGGTATCCCGAGGAGGAGCCGGTGGAGAAGACGGTACGTTTCCGGACGATTGGGGACGCCACCTGTACCGGGGCTGTATTATCGCACGCATCCACCATGGAAGAGATCATCGCCGAAGTGGCGGCGGCCCGGGTGACCGAGCGCGGCAACCGGCACGATGACAAACGGTCCGAAGCGGCCATGGAAGATCGAAAAAAACAGGGGTATTTCTAGTGAGTAACAACAAAGATCAAAAAAACAACGGCAGGACGGCAATGTCACAGGAATTGGATTCGGATTTTGTAAAACGGAGCCGTGCGGTGACCGGACCGGAGGCGGAGGCAACGGCAGAACACGCCGCTGAACCCGCCGCAGAAAAGCAAACAGCTGCCAATACAAAGCGTAGAACAGCTGCAACAGAGCCGGAAAAATCCGGGGTTGCCATTCCCGACGGGGTGGATCCGGAGTATCTGAACATGGATCTGCTGCGGTTTACCACCGCGGGCAGCGTGGATGACGGGAAAAGCACACTGATCGGACGTCTGCTTTACGACAGCAAGTCCATTTTTGAAGATCAGTGGGAGGCACTGGAGACCACCACACGGAACCGGGGCGACGGTCCGGTGAATCTGGCGCTGCTGACCGACGGGCTCCGTGCCGAAAGAGAGCAGGGCATCACCATAGACGTGGCCTATCGCTATTTTGCCACACCGCGGCGCAAGTTTATTATCGCCGATACACCGGGTCATGAACAGTACACCCGGAATATGGTGACCGGCGCCTCGAACGCTGACCTGGCCGTTATTCTGATCGATGCCCGCAAAGGAGTGCTGACCCAGAGCCGCCGTCACGCATTTCTCTCATCACTGTTGCAGATACCGCACCTGGTGGTCGCCGTCAACAAAATGGATCTTGTGGATTACAGTGAAGAACGCTTCAGAGAGATTGTGGAGGATTTCAAAGCATTTTCAGAAAACCTGGATGTCGATGATATTACATTTATTCCGATATCGGCACTGAACGGCGACAATATCGTAAACGGTCGTGAAAACATGCCCTGGTACAAGGGGGCAACCCTGCTGCATCATCTGGAACATGTGAAGGTGGGATCACGAAAGAATCCGAACGACTTTCGGTTTCCGGTTCAATATGTAATCCGGCCCGATCAGGACTACCGGGGATTCGCCGGTCGGGTGGTTTCCGGAGATATTCAAGTGGGAGAGGAAGTTACGGTTCTCCCTTCCCGGGAATCGACGCGAATTACATCGGTGGAAACTCCGTCCGGCAAAGCCGGTGAAGCAAAAACAGGCGAATCGGTGGTGCTGGGAATTGAGCACGAAATCGACATAAGCCGCGGTGATATGATCGTACGGAAACACAATGTTCCCAATGCCAACACCGGCTTTGAGGCTGTTGTGAGCTGGATGAACAAGGAGCCGCTGCAGATCGGCAAATCTTATGTTCTGATGCATACCTCCCGGTCAACACCGGCGATGATCAAGGATATCCGGTACCGGATCAATGTGGATACGCTTCACCGCGAAGAGTCGGATGCACTGAACCTGAATGAAATCGGACGGGTGGAAGTGGAAACCGCGCAACCCATATTCTGGGATGCCTACAAGCTGAATAATGCCACCGGCAGTTTCATCATAATTGATCCTGATACCAATGTAACGGTTGGTGCGGGCATGATTCGCAGTAAAAGCACCTCGGCATTTGAAGGAGAGCGGGCAGAAGAACAAGAACGTTCGGCCACACGGAGAAAGAAACAGAACGGCAGCAATGTGGTCTGGGAGCCGTGGAATATCGGCCGGACCGAGCGGGAGGAGCAAAACGGTCATCCGGCGCATGTGATCTGGTTTACCGGTCCCTCGGGTGCCGGCAAAACCACCATTGCGCGGTCGCTGGAACATAAACTGTGGCAGGAGGGGCGCCGAACCATGCTGCTGGATGGCGACCAGGTGAGGCACGGATTGAACAGCGATCTGGGATTTGGCCAGGCCGACCGCAAGGAGAACATCCGGCGAGTTGGGGAGGTTGCAAAACTGTTCTTCGAGCATGGAAATGTCGTCTTATGCTCCTTTGTCTCACCCTACCGCGAAGACCGCGAGGCGGTCAGGGCGCTGTTCCCGGAAGGGCGGTTTACCGAAGTGTATGTCAACGCTGACCCTGAAACATTGCAAAAGCGGGATCCGAAAGGGCTGTACCGGAAGGCCAAGGCAGGGGAGATACGTCAACTTACCGGCTATGACGCTCCCTATGAAGCTCCCGGCGAAGATGTCCTTCATATTGATACGGATGTTACGGACGCCGGTGAGGCTGTTACACGGATTCTGGAAGAACTGGATCTTTGACGTAGAAACGGATGGATGGTTGGTTCCATCCAGCCGGGGACCAGATAGGACTGGGGTCCCCGGGTTTTTACCATTCGGGAGGCTGCCGGTACAGATACCGGTATCCAACCGAAAAGCCTGTACAGCTGACCTCCTGTACAGGCTTTTTTATTTTTTTATCTATTGGAATCTTGTGATAGTTACCATTTTAAGATATATTACTCCTATATCTTAAATAAGCGGCTTGTTGTTATCCCGGATAGACCGAATGTTGAGACAAAGTATTGCAATACTGTTTTTGACAAGTTACCTGGTCGGCATCATCCAGCCGGTACTTCCGATGATGGAGTATTATCTGTTCAAGGAGAGTATCGTTGAGCTGTTTTGTGTAAACAGGGATGTGCCGGAATCGGATTGTGAAGGGAGCTGTTATCTCGCCGACCAGATGGAGAAGAGCAACAAGAAATCCGGTAAAAGCGGCACTCTGATTAACGTGGAAGACATCCCCATCTTCATATTGCCCGGGGTCTGCATGTTATCACGGCTATCTCCGCCATTTGAAAAACTGAAGATAGGAGAGGCAATCCGTCCGCTCGACGGTGTCGTAAGCCCGCCTTTTCACCCGCCAAAGGGTTAATGCCCCGGAAAATATCCAATCAGCCGGATTAGCCAGGGATCTCTCTAAACGAAGAGTGGCTACAGCATATCTCTGTCAACGCACCATGATATGCCGCTTTTTCGGAAAGAAGACATTCGTATCCCCAAATCATACGACAGGCGGCATCTCTCTTACAAAATGGTATGCGCGGTATAACCTTATAAGGAAGCCTGATGCTTTCACGATTTCGGGGCTGCAACTGTCAAACTCCGGCATCCCGGGAAGACCGGCAAATTTGTACTGCTGATTATACAACGTGCCGTGGTCTCAATCACAAAATCTTCAGAACCAAACCTTTATTGAATATGCAACTTCATTATTTCTCATTCCTGTTGTCATCGATCTTTATCGTGCTTCAACTGACGGCCTGCAATGTCAATGACTCCGGATCGGCGACGGATGCCGATGCCATCAATGTTGAAGAACTGTTTGAACTGTGCAGTGATGTCACCGACTCGCACAAAGTCACACTTTATACCCTGAATCCTGTGCGTACTGCCTACACTCCGGTATATGTCGACATCCGTGAGGCCGGCAGTGATGCTGTTGTGGAGCAGGCGGAGCTGACCATCACACCGATCATGGATATGGGTGAACATGTCCATTCCGCACCGGTCTGGCAGCCCGGATCTACACGCAACCCGGACACCGGACTCTTTGAGACCGCCATTATCCCTACGATGCCCGGCGGATCCATGGGAGGCTGGTTTATGGAATGGAGCATTGACGGGGAAGAAGGCGGTGGTGACGCTTGTACATTTGATGTGGATGATGCTCCCAATGTACAGGTATTCACCGCTGCCGACGACGAACGCTATATTCTCACCTGGATCCGGCCGGAAGTACCGGAAACCGGCGGCAACGAACTGGTCCTGACCTTGCACCGCAGGGCGACCATGATGGACTTTCCGACAGTGGTTGACGCACAGCTGGAGGTCAGGCCGTGGATGGGTTCGATGGATCACGGTTCCGAAGGCAACGAACATCCGCTGCACACTTCAGACGGATTTTACGAGGGTACCGTGGCATTTAACATGTCCGGTGACTGGGAGGTGTATATAACGCTGCTTGACGGCAGCGAAGAACTGTATGAAGCAGAATTTGAATGGACGGTAAAATAGAGAGGATCTTTTTATGCTGTATATGACCAGGGTGCTGCTTGTAACAGGAACCATTGTTGCAGGGGGTGTCGGCGCTGCGAGTGGTGGCAACAGTGTGCATGATGTACTTGGAAATAGTGCGCGTGGTGCCCCTGGCGGCAGTATTGCGATGAATGCCAACAGTGTGCATGATGCCGGTGATCCGGGTTTCCGAGCCTTGTCCGGCAGTGAGATGTTACATGTGCCTACGGAGACGGAGAAACCGCCGAAGACAGTGGAGGGACGGATTTATTGTACGGAAACCGGCCGGCCGCTCTCCGGTGTGCACATATACGTTGAGGGTGCCGGTGTCAAGAACCTTGATACAGGCACCGTCTCGGATCGGGACGGTCAGTATGAACTGGATATTCCGGATGTCGCAGTTATGAAACTGGATATCGCTTCATCAGAACGGGATCGTGCATCCACGGACAAGAATGATACTGACCGGGAAGTTGCATCCACTAACCGTGAATCGAGTGGCATCTACCTGCGGGTATCCCGGCTCGGCTACCGGGAAAAACAAATCCGGTTGAAGCGTGGTGAACCCGGCAACCTTGCTATCTATCTGCAGCCCGAAACACTACACCTGGATGAGGTGGTGATCGAATCGGTCCGGGATGCGGGCAATGGCGATCACCGGAACCACAGCCGGCACGCGGCAACGACCGAGGAGTTCATCGGGGAGCTTCAGGGGGTGAATATGATAAAACGGGCCAACTATGCCTGGGAGCCGTCAATCCGGGGGATGTCGGCCGGACGCATCTCCGTTCTGATCGACGATGTGGAGATGGTTCCGGCCTGCGTTGATCGCATGGACCCTGTAACCTCGTATGTTCTGACGGAAAACCTGGAGCGGGTGACGGTGAATCGCGGAAACACAGATCTGCAGACGGGTAATCGTCCGGGTGGATCGTTGAACATGATCACTTCGCGTCCCGGATACAATCGCGGCTTTTTTGGTAAGGCACGTTTTGAGGGGCAGCACAATGCCATGCAGCGGCAATATCATCTGACATCGGGCTACTCGAATGACCGGACCGCTGTGCAGTCGGCTTTCACCTGGCGCTCTGCCGGGGATTATCACACCGGCGGCGGGGAGAAGGTGACGGATTCAGGCTACCGGAAAATGAATCTCAAACTGGATGCCGATCACCGGTTCAGTGCGGATCATACCGGTAAACTGACCTATATTGGTGATCTGGCCACCGATATTGGCTACCCCGCATTGATCATGGATACCGAAGAGGCCCGCTCTCATTTTCTGCGCTATGAGCATGAGTGGCGTCGTCCGTTGCCCGGCATATCGTCGCTGACATTCAAGCCTTATCACACCCGGGTGGATCACTGGATGGATGATTACGGCCGTGATGTATCCGATCGGGAAGTGATGCCGGATATGTACATGCCGATGTATGGCAACACCCGGACAACCGGCATGCATCTGGATGGCCTGATGTATCACGACGAACATATGCTGGAATTGGGGCTGAAGCTGAACCGTCTCGACGCCTTTGCCGACATGCGAATGGAACCGCTGGACCCGGACGAATCGGATATGTATCTGCTGAATATCGGCAATGTCCGGTTCAGCACCGCTTATATCTCAGCTTCTTACTCCTGGTTGCCGGGCGGCCGCTGGTCGGTCAGCGGGAGCATGTCTTTGGAGCTCTCGGATCGCAATCTGTCGGATGAATCCTCCCGGAAAATATTTCGGGCGGAAGATCCGGAAGTCCCGCTCTCCGGCATGGGTTCGGTCTGGAGTGGTTCAATGGAGGTTACGGTACGACCGGCCGAACGATGGACACTGTTGCTGCATCTTTCCGACAGCGGACGCCTGCCGTCCCATATTGAGCAGTACGGATACTATATTTACAATCCGGTCGACGATTTTTTCTATCACGGCAATCCGGGCCTTTCACCCGAACGCAGCACACAGCTGGCATTGAACTTGCTGGCAGAGGCGCCGGATCGAACAGCCGGAGCCGAGGCAGGACTGTTTTTCAATCATATGCGCAACTACATTGACGGAAAACCGGTGTCGGATATGTTCCGGCGCTATACCAATCACCGTTCCGCATTGATGACCGGTGGAGAACTGACCTTTTTCTGGGAGCCGGCCGCCGGTTGGCGGACCGAGGCCGGGACCGCTTATGTCTATGCAGAAAATCGTGAGCTGGACGAGCCGTTGCCGATGATGCCTCCGTTGGAGGGGTATGTCAATCTGTCCCGAATCCACGAGCGAATAACACTGGATCTGCGGTTACGGGCGGTGGCGGGTCAGAATCGGGTGGCCGACCGGACGACACGGGAAAGACCCTCAAATGAATATTTTCTGGTGGATGTGTCCGGCCGGTATGATTTTGAGTACAATATTTCACTGCATTTCGGAATTAGAAATCTTTTTGATGAGCGGTACCGGGAGCACACGACACCCGGGCAGATGCCGGGACCGGGTCGGGATCTGTCAGTCCGACTTCAGTATTCCTGGTGAGATTATGAGATCGCAGATATCCCGGAGTGCCGGTTGTGGTGCGGGGCAGAAGTCAATCGGAGCGTTATCTCAGTAGTGCGAATCCGCTTTTGTCTGTAAACCTGCTTTAGCAATAATCTCCCGACCCCATATTTTACCGGTCAGCTCAAGCGCCGCTTCCCGGTTGCCTTCCCGGAGTAACGAGATGACCTCCGAATCCACCCACTCATACCATTTTTTTCTTCGATCTTCAGGGTCGCCCATGGTCTCCATGATGGCGGGCCGAATCCGGTCGGACAGTTCGAGAAACTCTCCGTACGCCGTATCCAGTTCTTGCTGGAATCGCTCTTTCAGCCGGACCGCCAGCGCCGGGGCCAGTCCGTTAGTCGAAAACGACACGGTCAGTTTGCCCTGCCGGACCACCGACCCGAAGGCCGAGTTGGACAACGGGATATTATCCATGACATTGATCAGCAGATTGCGTTCTGAGGCTTCCCGAGCCGCCTCTTCCGCAATCTGATCGGTATAGTCGGCGGCCACGACAAAACCTGCTTCTTCAAGGTCGCCGTACCGGTATGCCCGCCGGGTCCATTCAAACCGGCCTTCGTTGTACCACTGGCGCATACCGTCGGAGATCTCTTCGCTGATGACATGTACGCGGGCACCGAAAGTGAGCAGCTCTTCGGTTTTACGCTCCGCCTCGCCGTTTCCGCCGATCAGGATCACTTTAACTTCATGGATTCGCGTCAGATAAACCGGATAGAAGGACATAGTTTGTAATTGAAACTTTAGAACGGTGTAATTCTTGAAGAGTGTAAATCTTATTTCGAGTGGATACCGCACTCGGTCTTCATCGAGTCCGACCATCGCCCGGCACGCAGGTCTTCACCATCGCCGACCGCACGCGTGCAGGGCCGGCACCCGATGCTCGGATATCCTTTGTCGTGCAATTCATTATAGGGCAGATCATTGATTTGGATATAGCTCCACACCTCATCCTCGCTCCAGGTTGCCAGCGGATTGATTTTGAGTACTTTGAGCTCATCATTGTATTCAAAAAGCGCCGTGTCTTTCCGGGTTTCCGACTGATCCCTGCGGATTCCCGTGATCCAGGCATTTTTATCAGAAAGAAATCGCTGCAGTGGAAGCACTTTCCGGATATAGCAGCACTGGTCCGGTCGCGACTCCCAAAGCCGGTCACCGTGTTTTTCTGCCTGCTCTTCGAGTGTCAACTCCGGCCTGACCCGCACCAGGTTCAGATTCATCCGCTCCCGGATGTGGTCGATCAGAGTATAGGTTTCACCGAAAAGAAGATCGGTATCCAGATAAAAGGCGGTGGCTCCCGGTTTAATCAGTGAAAACTGGTGCATTAAAACAATGCCGGATGCACCGAAACCGGTGGATAATACCGCCCCATCACCATAAGTATCTACCGTCCAGCGCAAAATTTTGTCCGGACCGGCTTTTTCAAACAGTTTGTTAAGCTTATTGATTTCATCCTCCGGAATACGTGTCTGTTCCGTTTGTCCGGGAATTTTCTGGTTGTTAGTGGATATATTACTCATAGTTCGCCGTTTGTGAGGGTCACTTTATAATTCTGCCATTAGAGGGGGTCGCTTTTGCCATGGCTGTTTTCCGGGAAGTACGGTGGCCATTGTCGGGCGGTGTGTCATAGGTGCAGGCGACCTGCTTTTGTTTCGGGTTTGGTATGGTGTCGCTTCCGCACGGTTGGTGGAGCATCTGCGGGGAGATATCCATTCCGGTCTCCGGCCGGTACCAATCCAGTGTTTCGTGATGTCGTACGACATCGCCGATCACGATTGTTACCGGGGCGGTTACCCCTTCGGTTTTATCATGGATATCGGTCAGGGTTCCGGTAATCACTTTTTGTTCACGTGTGGTGCCCCAGTGAATGAGGGCGATCGGGGTGTTGGCCGGTTTACCGTGTTTGACCAGGTTTTCAATGATATGGTCCAGGTTTCGCATTCCCATCAGGATTACCAGGGTAGATATGGATGAAAGTGCCGCCCAGTCGTACGAGTCGCTTCCGGCGTGTAAATGTCCGCTGATGACCGTAAATCCGGTCGCCTGGTTGCGCATGGTCAGCGGTATACCGGCATAGGCCGGTACGGCCATCACACTGCTGATGCCCGGGACCACCTCGAACGGAATGCCGTTCCGGCTCAGCTCCAGGCATTCTTCACCGCCCCGTCCGAAGACAAACGGATCGCCGCCCTTCAAACGGACTACCCACTTTCCACGCTGTGCTTCACCGACAATTTTCCGGTTGATATCATGTTGACTCACGGAAGGTTTACCGGGCTGTTTGCCCACGCTCACTTTTCGGGTGCCGGGACGCGCGTAATCCAGAAAATCGGGATTACAGAGCCGGTCATAAAAGATGACATCGGCCGAACGGAGCAGACGGATCGCTTTGAGTGTGATCAGCTCCGGATCGCCGGGTCCGGTGCCCACCAGGGCAACGTTGCCGGGCTGTCGTTTTTTTTCAGTACTGTTGAGTTCTGAGGTCATGCGTTTGCTATGATTATCCGTGGTTGGATTTTCTGCTGCTGTCCGTGTTACGGCCTGTCGGCTTGCAGTGAAACGTGTTAACTGCAAGTGAGGATTGTGGCCGTTCCGTTGCTGGTGTCCTGTGCCGGTTTCCGGCTGCGGGTGAGCGAACAAAAAAAAAGCCCGCAACCGGGATGGCAGCGGGCTTTTAAAATGGGTATCAATGTATATTCACTTCATAGACAGACCACTACCGCTACCTCCGATGGGCATACAACAGATCATGAAACAAAGACAGAAACGGAAAGCGGTCATATCAGTGGGTTGTCTCTAACTATTTGTTGATATTTGATTTCCAAATTTACAGGAGTTGCCATTTAATGTCAAGGAGATTTAAAAATGTTTACAACCTTTTTCAGGTGCAGTTTCCGGGTAGCTTGAATATTTTCGGCATGGGGCAGCCCAGGCATTTCAGGTGATAATTTTCAGGTCGTTCACTTAAATATTTGTTTGATCCATTCATGGATAAGCCGGAAATTCACAGGAAGCAGATGTTCTTTGTTGTTTTGCGTGCACTGTTTTAGTAATGTGTTACAGGCATTGTAATGATAGTATCTTGAATACGGGTGTACACATGCGGTACATCCAAGACACAAAAACCGTTTTATTATCTGTTTTCAGTTGGCAAAGTTCAATTAACCTTTGAGAACCATGAAAAGAAGAACGTTCATTCGAAATACGGCAGGAGCCGCCGGTATGCTGAGCCTGTTTCCGGCGGGGCTTTCAGGCATCACCAGGGATTATGTCCCCGGGAAGCTTGAGAAACGGAGTTTGGGGCGTACCGGACTGAAGGTGTCCATCATTGGATTTGGTGGAATAGTGGTGAGAGATGCCACCCCGCAACAGGCTTCGGATCGGGTCAAAGAGGCCATTGATCACGGTGTTAATTTATTTGATGTGGCGCCCACCTACGGCGATGCCGAAGAGAAGCTGGGACCCGCACTGCGACCTTACCGCAACGACGTTATTCTTGCATGTAAAACGCAGCGCAGGGACAGGGAAGGCGCCCGCAGGGAGCTGGAGGAGTCTCTGGAAAAGCTTCAAACCGACCACTTCGACCTGTACCAGTTTCATGCCGTCAGCTCTGTGGAGGATGTGGAACGAATCTTTGCCTCCGGTGGTGCTATTGAAACCTTTCTGGAAGCAAAAAAAGAGGGGAGAATTCGACATATCGGATTTTCTGCCCACTCGGTTGAAGCCGCCATGCTGTTAATGGATAACTACGACTTTGACACTGTCATGTTCCCGGTTTCTCCGTCATCCTGGCATGCCGGAAACTTTGGTCCTCAGGTCCTGCAACGTGCCCATGAAGAACAAAAGGGGATTCTGGCTTTGAAATCCATGGTCAGGGGACCTTATCCGGAAGGAACAACGCAGGAGGAGCGGGTGCCGAAAGCATGGTATCAGCCAATGACCGAACAGGAGGAGGCGCGAACAGGGCTGAGGTTCGCACTGTCCCATCCCGTAACAACGGCCATACCACCGGGTAATGAGAATCTGTTCCGGATGGCCCTGAATATTCTCCCCGAATTTGAACCCCTCGGCACCGATGAAGTTGAAAGTTTAAAACGCCATGCTTCACAACAGACGCCGCTGTTCCGCTATCAGGAAGGGTGACAGAAGACAGATTACAGAATACAGAATACAGAAGGCTCAGAACAGAGTTTGGAAGACAGAAAACAGGGGTCAGAAGAATTGGAGCAGAGTTCGGAAAACAGGGTGCGGGAAACGGGATCTAATGTGCAGAATGTCTATTGATATCCATTCGACATTGAAGCAGGTATTCTGTATTGTGAACGCTATATTCGGTTAATGTTGCAACGTGGTTACTTCAGAACCGGATAATTTTCACCCGGCAAATGAAACCTTCTCCGGCAAATGATATTTTTACCTGGTCAATGAAACCTTCTCCTGTAATTGATTTTTTTACCTGACAAATGAAACTGAAAAGACTATGACAGACAAGCGTTACCCAAGAGCATTTTCTCATATAGGAATTACGGTTCCGGATCTTGAAAAGGCAATTGAGTTCTATACCGGAGTCATGGGTTGGTATTTGCTGATGGGTCCGGAAGTCATCAAAGAGGAAAAGGAAACTGCTATCGGCCAAATGTGCATCGATGTGTTCGGCACGGGTTGGAAGGAGTTTAAAATTGCTCATATTTCCACCAGTGACAAGGTGGGAATCGAGCTTTTCCAATTTCCGGCCAAGCCGGCGTCGGGCGGGGGGTTTGAGCCTTTCAAAACAGGCATTTTTCATTTTTGCGTGCAGGATCCTGATATCGAGGGGTTGGCTGAAAAAATTGTGGAGGCCGGAGGCCGGCAGCGAATGCCGATCAGGGAGTATTTTCCCGGTGAAAAACCTTTCAAAATGGTGTATATGGAGGATCCTTTCGGAAACATTATCGAGATCTATTCGCACAGCTATGAATTGACGTACTCCGCGGGAGCCTATGTGTAATGATTTTTTCCATCAATGAGTGAGCAGGACCGCAGGATCTTTAAATAAGCAATATCGCAGCTTTTTTTTTAAAATGAGCAAAACTGCAGGATCATATAGTAAATGAGGAGGACCGCAGGATCACTTAATTATCACCTTTAATCTCTTGATTCTATGAAACGAAAAGAGTTTTTGAGAAACAGTTTGATGGCGGGGACTTTTCTGGCCACAGGTTCAACCGCTGTTGCAAAAAACTCCGTACAGATGGATGACTCGGAGCTTTACCAGAAACACGATTTTAAGCTGAAATATGCTCCGAATTTCGGTACGTTCCGGGCCCATGCAGGGGATGATCCGATCGACAACATCAAATTTTTTGCCGATCTCGGCTTTCGCGGTCTGGAGGACAATGGCATGCGGGGACGGGATGTGCGAACCCAGGAGCGGATTGCAAGGCAGCTGGAGGAGTCCGGCGTCGAAATGGGCGTTTTTGTCGCAAATTCGATTAACTGGAGTGAACCCACACTGGTTTTGGGTGATGAGGAGATCAACAACAGGTTTCTGGACGATATCAGGGACTCGGTGGAGGTGGCTCAAAGAGTAAATGCGACATGGATGACCGTGGTTCCCGGTCATATCGACTTGAGGCTGGCTATGGATTATCAGGAGATCAATCTCATTAACGTATTGAAGCGTGCCTGTGAAATTCTCGAGCCTCACGGACTGGTGATGGTGCTGGAGCCATTGAATACCCTGCGAGATCATCCGGGCATGGTGTTGACGACAACCTCCCAGGCGTACCGGATCTGCAAAGCGGTAGGCAGTCCGTCGTGTAAGATCCTTTATGATGCTTATCATCAGGCGATCACCGAAGGGAATATGATTCCGAATATGGACGATGCATGGGACGAGATCCCCTATCTCCAGCTGGGCGATCATCCGGGAAGAAATGAGCCGTATACCGGAGAGATCAACTATAGAAATATTTTTAAATTCCTCTATGAGAAAGGTTTTGACGGTATCGTCGGCATGGAGCATGGTAAATCTGTTTCCGGCAGAGAAGGGGAAAAACTTCTGATTGAAGCGTATCTGAAAGCTGATGATTTTGAGGTTTAGGGAATGGATGCTGTTCGAGAATTCCACCTGTACAAGGTGCCGCCGAGATGGCTTTTTCTGAAAATTGTAACAGAAGACGGTGTCGTCGGATGGGGTGAACCCATCGTGGAGGGCAAGGCGGATACGGTCGCAGCGGCGGTTCGGGAGCTGGGTCACCACCTTGTCGGGATGGATGCGAACCGCATTGAGAATATCTGGCAGACGTTGTACCGGGGCGGCTTTTACCGGGGTGGGCCGATATTGATGAGTGCCATTTCGGGTATTGAACAGGCACTTTGGGATATCAAAGGCAAACGGCTGGGTGTTCCGGTTTACGAACTGCTGGGTGGAGCGGTCCGGGACAAGATGAGCGTCTATTCCTGGGTGGGCGGTGATGAACCTTCCGAAGTGGTGGACGCGATACAGCAGCGGCAGGAAGCGGGTTTTTCACGGTTCAAGATGAATGTGGCCGGCAGACTGGAGTGGCTGGAAACACCGCAGCAGATCCGCCGGATTGTCGAAACCCTGTCGGAAATACGGGATAAGATCGGATGGGATGTGGGCATCGGACTGGACTTCCACGGCCGTGTCAGAAAACCGCTGGCCAGGCTGCTTGCCCGCGAGCTGGAGCCGCTGAAGCCCATGTTCCTGGAAGAACCGGCGTTGCCCGAGCATCCCGACGTATTGAAGGTGATTTCACAGCATACGGTTACCCCGATTGCCACCGGAGAGCGCCTGTTCGGAAGGACGGATTTCAAACCGCTGCTGGAACAGGGCAGTGTGGATATCATCCAGCCGGACCTGAGTCACGCCGGCGGCATCTGGGAGGTCCGGAAAATTGCGGCGATGGCTGAAGCTTACGATGTGGCGGTAGCCCCTCATTGTCCGCTCGGGCCTCTGGCTTTTGCCTCTTCGCTCCATCTTGACTTCTGCACGCCGAATGCCCTGATTCAGGAGACAAGCCTGGGTATACATTACCATGAGGGAAGCAACGACCTTCTGGATTATATGGTCAATCCGGAAATCTTTCACGTGGAAGGCGGCTATATTACCCGCAACCGTCTGCCGGGCCTGGGGGTTGAAATCGATGAAAAGAAGGTGGAGCAGGCAGCAAAAAAGGGGCATGACTGGCACAATCCGATCTGGCGAAACGAAGACGGTTCGGTCACCGAGTGGTGAGACATCAT
>SLOL01000119.1 GCA_007132495.1 Balneolales bacterium | reverse complement strand
GCGATATTGGTCAATTTGCCAACCGGGATAATTATAAGTTCCTGGTCCCGCTCCCTGAGGGCCTGTTCAATAATAAAATCAACTGCCTCATGTCCGTCAAATTCGGGAGAATCCAGGTTACTTTTTATCTCTTCGAAAGAACCGATTTCTCCAAGATTCCAACCTTCTTCAAACATTGAGTACACGGCTTCCCTGATTTGACTTTTTTTGGGGATGCTCCTGCATAGTCGCACATCTCGATTTATATAATTAATACCCCGGATCATGTGCCTCACCAATTCCCTCGAAATCCTGTCCGGTGGCACTGTTCAGCAGCCTTGCAAAATATCCTCTGGCTGTTTTTTCATCCCCGGTCAATCTTGCTGCCAGGGCTGCTCCCATCAGAGTATTCATCCTGCCCGGCCAGAGATTATCCGAAGACTCATATGCTTTCAGGGCGTCATTCGGACGGTTAAGGGCCATATAGAGATTGCCCAGCGCTTCGTATGTCGGCTGCAGGGCACCGGGGGTAACCGGATGTTTCTCAACAGAACCTTCCAGTTCGGTAGCCTTCCGGGTTAGTTCAAGCGCTTTCTCGGTATTTCCTTCTTCAAGTGCAATACGTCCTGCAAGAACGTGGCGATCGGCGTTGATGTAGGCAACCATGTTATCGTCACCTCTTTCTTCAGCAACATTTCTAAGTTCAAGAAGTCGGCTTTCCGCCTCTTGTGCTGCTTCAATATCACCAATGTTAACAGCACCGAGCCCGCGTGCATACCAGGTCAATCCTTCGGCCCACGGAGATGCATCCCATGGCAGGTAGTTCGGTGTGCGTGGCTCAAGGGCGGCTGCACGCTCCCAGTTCCGCTGCTCGACGGCGAGCCGTGCCGGAATGGCTGCAAAATGAAATGCACCGACAAACGAAGCCTGATGCCTCTCCCTTTGCAAAGCTTTTTCAAAAGCGGCTTCTGCTTTTTCATCTTCACCCTGCTGCAGATATGCATAAACCATATAATCGATTGCATGGATGTAATGATGGGATTCGGCTCCGTTCACAGGATGCTTCAGTGCGGCATCTGCCGATCGTATATTCCATTCAATAACCTCGGGCCAGTCGCCAAGCCGTACATAGATGTGAGACGGCATGTGCAATGCATGGGGAACCTGCGGCGCGATTTTACCATAGGCTTCCACCATATCCAGGGCGTTTTCAGCCCGTCCGTCCACATCAGTGGCGTGGATGGAGTAATGTATAGCCCCGGGATGAGTAGGCACTTCCTCAAATATATCCCGGAGTATACGTTCAGCCTCATCGTAAAGCGGGTCCCTGTCTTCGATAAACTGTGCGATTGTTAATCTTGAAAGGGCGTACAGCGCTGCAACATCCACGTCTTCAGGATATGAATTATAGGCTACTTCTACAGCATCCGTCCACCGGTCAATGCGAGTCCTGAAAGCCACTGTTTCAGGATCACGGAAAAAACCAGCTGTGGATTCCATAAGAAGTTTTTCGCGTTCTGTTTCTGCAAGTTCAAGTGCTTTACTGATTTCCGCCCAGCCACGCTGCAGGTCTTCATCACTTGGGCGCGTTCCCCAAAGAGGCTGGAAAAGTGTGGTGGCAATACCCCAGTAGGCCATCGCACAGCCGGGGTCTGATTCAACTATTTCTTCGAAAGTTGCTCTGGATGCGACATACATCATATGGTGCATCATGCCCAGGGCATAATCAAAATCCTCCTGTACGGCTTCATCACATGCAACTTTGAAATCAACCTCTCCGACTTCATCGCCTTCCGGTATGGGATGATCGTCGTGCATATGTTGTGCGGATAGGGCGTGTGATAAACAGAATATCAGCACGGTCAAGACTGTTACGATGTTTACCCGTTTCATATCTCTCACCTTGTTTTTATTTGTCACAGAATCACTGAAATTGCTCTTTTACTGATTTGCTTCTTATCCGCAAAATAACTGTTTTACAATCTTTTTCAACTTTTTAAAGATCATAAGATAATAAAATACAAATATATAGCCATAAGATACAGGTCGCGCTTTATCCGTTATGTAGTGAAACAGTTTTGAGATACTCCGGTACCGCACAATTTGCGCCCGACCAGAAAAAGGCTGCTGTAGAATATGTTTCCCGATTCAATTACATAAAGTTCCGGCTGCCAGTTTACATGGAGATGGCATTGAATGCATGTCAGAACCTTTGCTGAATGCTTTATCGCATTTTAAGCATTTCAAGATGAAGCAGTCTTAGTAATTCATCTACTCATTGACATGGCTTGCTTATACCATTAAAATTAATGAGCATACCAGCAAGCCTCCTGAAGATAAATACGTGTACAGGATTTTTAAGATATTCAAAGTAACAGTACTCCTGATTGGATTTGTACTTCCATCACTGCTACTAAGTATTGGGACGGTCAATGCTCAATCGCCAGATCCTTACACGGTACCAAAACAGAACGGGACCGTTACGCTCGATGGCAAGTTTGATGAGCCGGCATGGCAAGCGATCGATCCCCTTCCTTTGGTTACTCACTGGCCCTCGTTCGGTGAGCCCGTCGATTTGGAAAAACACAACTCAGAATCGCTCATGACGAGGAATATCTCTACGTAATCTGTGTGTGTCACGACGATCCGGAAAATATCAGTGCACCTATCTACAAGAGAAATCATATGAACATGGCGATAGACGGTGTAGCGATTATTCTGGACACATTTAACGATAGTGAAAATGGACTCTTATTTAATGTAACTCCAACCGGATCAAGTACCGATGCAGCCATAAGCAATGACGCCCAAGGTGTTGGCAGTGTCAATAATTTCTGGGACACAATCCGGGAGGCGGAAGCAGTGATTACCGATTTCGGCTGGACCGTTGAGATGCGCGTACCCTTCAGCAGTTAACGGTATGAAAGTTATGAGGGCCGGGTTGAAATGGGATTGATTGCGAATCGGTATTCAGCTCATGATGTTGCCATGCACATATTCCCTGCCGTTCCGCCTGATTGGGGGAGTAAAAAGAATTGCTTCGCTGAATCCGGAAGCTGAAAGCTACCGGCACGACACAGACCTGACCTGTGAATCCGGACTGTTCATTTATGATTTTGGCAATAACTGAAATAAATCAGTGTTTATCAGGATCACAGCGGGTGGGTAACCTTTGCCTTTGACATCAACAATGACGGACGGGCGGAAATCATAACGGGTAAACAAACGGATGATACCATTAGAATATACGATTATGAAGAACGGAGCGGAAAATATGTACTAAAGGTCCACGATCCGTTTTTAAAACCGGATGACCAGATTATTTTTGATGATATAAATGAAAACGGGCGTGTGACAGAGTTTTTCGTAGGATCTGATCCCGACGGGATATTCTGGTATGAGACAATCCGGATCAGTGACGAACCGGATTGTCCACCGCCGGCATCCCCGGAGTTTATTGTGCGTCACGTTCCGCCCAGCCGCGGATGAAACCGATGTTCTGGGCTACATCCGGCACATTGTGGTACCAGTTGGATTCATACTCCACAGATATATGGCCGGCAAAGTTCTGGCGCTTCAACTCTTCAAGAACCTCGGCGACCTCACCGAGCCCGGTACCGAAAATCACATCCTCACCTTCCCGATCCTGCCGGTCCACATCCTTGAGGTGGAGTGATATGATACGTCCTTCCGAAATACGCAGAGCATCCACAGGAGAGATGCCCGTGCGAACCCAGTGTCCGGTATCGCCACTAATACCCATTCTGGGATCTCTACCCTCCAGCAGATCGGCAACATGGTTCGGATCCCATATCATGTAGTCTGAATCTTCGTCTTCAGGACGCGGATGATTGTGAATGGCCATCATAATGTCGAACTCCTGGACCAATGGCTCGATAAAATCCATTTCTTCATGGGTGTTCGGATTGGATGTGACGGCCGGAACCCCCAGTTTTTCGGCAAACTCAAATACTTCGCGTGCCGTTTCGGCATCGGGCATACCTGCCACACCGTAGTTTACAAGCCTGATTTCGTGTTCTTCCAGTTTTGCCAGCAATTCGTCAATCTGACGGTCAGTGATGGAATGAAGAGGGGTGTCATCATCCGGTGTAAATGATTGTCCGGGATACAGCTCTATAATTTTACCACCGGCCTGGGCTGTTTTTTCAATCGCTTCGAACACCGAGAATCGATTAAAGGTATATGCCTGGGTTCCGACGGCAAAGCCACCGATTTTATATTCATCTGAGATATTCAGATTCGGCGATTCTACTGCCGAATTCCTGTTTTCCATTACATCGTCATTGCGTTGTGAATCACAGGAAAAGGTCGAGAAAACCAGTAAGAGGGCTATCGACAGAAAGGTGTTGCGCGTTAAAAAGTGGGAAAGGCACCGTATCATAACTATACCATGTGGTTTATGTCCATATTTAAGGAGGGAATATAGTGATTTAAACAAAAAATCATAACACGAGTGCTGTGATATCTGTAAGTATCCAATCTGATATTACAACACACCTTTAAAACTTGGGTTGTACCTTGATAGTAACAAAGAATATAACCACATAAATGTCCCCTGTTGATATCAAGTCCCCAGGGATTTGGTTATACATCATAGGTGTTGCATGGTCTTTCTGAGCTTAAATTAACCATAAAAATGGCGCGATTCACTATAGTGATCACGGGTTTAATCATCATTTCGGGACTGCACTTCTGGCTGCGGGACGGAGTTGATCAGGAGCAGATTCAATACATTCCGGCCGATGCCCTGGAGCCGGATTACATGGTGGAAAGAAATTCTGCCCGTATTTCACCGCTGCAACGCGCTGTTTCTATCGGCCATATGGCAATTTCGTCTTCCAATGATGACCGTATCATTTTCCGGACCGATACCCTCCACATTTCCGGAATGAACCCGAAAGTCATTTTTCGTGAAAATATCATCTTTTCCAAAGTTAAAACGGATGCGTTCACAATCGATTGGGATACTTCACTTTTATCCGGTGTTGAGGAATCCGGGGCTTACGCTTCTGTAAGAAAGCTGGAAATACAGTCGCTTGATTTGACCAACGGGATTATAATTGTAAGAAAAGAAGGAGGGGAGAGCAAGCGCATAAACACCTTGAACCTGAAAGCAGTTACGTACCTCCTAAACCACTCTGAACTCAATACTGAACTGAATTTTACATTAGATGACGGCCCTTTTTATATGACAGGATCCGGTAACCTGCAGCCATTCGATTTGAAAGAACCGAATTCCATCTTTATGGATATTAGCGGGATAGAAGCTGTGAGTGAATTTGTTCGTGAGCTTGATTTTTATTTTGAAATGATGGATGACATCAGCTCAGGCAGAATGCAGTTTGTATATGAAAACCTGCAAATGGAAATAATAGATAAAGATGATGATCACGTAAGTTTTACGAGTTTCACAAAAAGTATTATAACCAACAAAGTTGTCCCGGGATCCGAAAATTCAGCAGATTCCACTAATGAAAAACGAGCCGGGAATATTGATTATGTACGTAATCCTGAATCGTCTTATTTCCAACACCTTGGCACTTTCTAAGATCTGGTATTTACGATATAATATTACGAATATAAACCGGAGATAAAGGGCATTATTACAAGTTCACCTAAACGTATATTTCAGTTTCGAGTAGACTAAATTAGTCCGGGAATGCTCCCTGGTATAGTTTTATTTACAAGTACACGCCTATCACTTTGGCGATCACCCACCCGTAAGCCTTACGAAAGAAAGAGCGATTTTCCCATTCCTCCTTAGTGATTCTTTCGGAGTGTGCCAAATCATCTTCATACCGTTCTGTCATCTGACGGGCAAAATCCTCATCCAGAATGCTGACGTTGGCTTCATCATTCAACCGGAAAGAGCGGTTATCGAAATTGGTTGACCCCATAGTCACAAAATATTCGTCTACAATCATCAGCTTTGCGTGATACATAACAGGCTGATATTCGTACATCTCGATACCGGCTTCAAGAAGATTACCCCAAAGTGTTTGTGAGGCATTACGCACAAATTTTTGGTCGATATTTTCGTTCGGAGTTAAAATCTTAATATGTACACCACGGTTTGCCGCATCCACCAAGGCCTGTAAAAATTTGTGATCCGGGAAAAAATAAGCCGAACCTATCCGAATCGATTCATCTGCTGAGGCTATGGCATGAAGCAGCATTTTTCGCACTTGTTTGGCTCCGTCTGCGGGATGACTCGTTGTGACCTGCATAGGCAGGTTACCGGTAGCTTCGAGATGTGGATAGTAGTTATCTCCCCTCAATAACTTCCCCCTGGAGGCGATCCAGTTC
>SLOL01000206.1 GCA_007132495.1 Balneolales bacterium | reverse complement strand
CCGTAAAGCAACTCTTCATAGGCAATGATTTGGGTACCCCTGTAGGACGGATCCTCTGAATTGCCGGCCGACCAGTTCAGACGAAACCGGGGAACAACATCAAGCGGATAGCCATCATCTATGGTCAGAGGAAATTCAATGTTGAATTGCTCTCCGGGTCCCAAATCACTTGTGGACTTCTCCGTAGTGTGCAGTGTTATGCCCGATTGCAAAGATTCGAGCTGGAAAAACACCTCCGGCGACGGACTCCCGTAATGGACCAGTTTCGCGCTGAGCCTCCCGGACTCTCCCACATGAATTTTTCCGTTTTGTTCTGTTTGAAAAACGACATCCGTGAAGCTGATAACCGGGACACTTTGAGTCAGAGCGGCAAAAGCATCGATAACGCCATAACCAAGTTTGTCCTGGTATTGCGGTGCAGGGTTTGCGTGATAGATGGAACGAGCCGTTCCCCGGATCTGACTGGCAATTCGCTCGGCCGGCCAATCCGGGTATTCTGCTTTTAACAGCCCCGCCAGGCCACTGACGATCGGAGTCGCCACAGAGGTCCCGTTGGAAAGGCGGTATTCCGGCTCCCACGTCATCTCCAACTCGTCATATTCAAACGAGGTACCCATTACATTCCGTCCGACAGCAAACACATCTACATTGTAACCATAATTGGAAAAACCGGTAATTTTGTCGTCAAACGAATCCCCGACGGCACCGACCGCAAGCACATCATCAAACGATGCCGGATAGACACCTGTGGTCGATATGCCGTCATTGCCCATAGCAGCGACCACGACCGAACCCATCTCCCGGGCAAATTGGATGGCATCAGCGGCAAAACCGGATTTTCCACCGCCGATAAAACTGCAATTGATTACATCCGCCCCGTTTACAGCAGCATACAGAATTCCATGAATAGCATAAGGCATGTTTCTCGGATAATCCCTGGTGCCTCCGACTTTCACCGGCATATAGCGGGTCCGGAATCCGACGCCCGCAATGCCTTCGGCGTTGTCTGTAACGGCTGCTGCAATACCGGCCACCACCGTCCCGTGGGTGCTGTAGTTACCGGCGGGATCGGCATTCTGCACCGGTTCTTCTCCCCGGTATATATCTCCGGAATCCCAGAAGTTCCAACCGATCGTATCGTTCTCAATTTCAAATTCCTCGAATAAGTTGTTGGCCAGGCCGGGGTTGTCATTGCGCCAAAGATGGTCTTTAAGGTCCGGGTGGTCATAATAAACCCCGGTATCAACGATAGCGATAACCACATCGGGAGAACCCTGGTTTACCCCCCAGGCCCGGAATATGTTCAGGTAATCAAAAAAATCGTGCCCCTCCCGGCCGATCATCGGATCATTGGGAGTATATGTGTCTTGCGAGTTGACATAAGTGACCGATTGCAAAACGTCATTTCCCTGTTGATCCACCCATAGATTCATCTCTGCAGAATCATAGTGCTCTGCTGCGTTATTCATTCCTGCCGATTCATTGCGCTCTGCCGGATCATTGCTCCCTGCCGATTCATTGCGCTCTGCCGTTTCATACACGAACCAGGGTTCTGCGTACTCCACGCCCCCGAAATTTTCGACTTCGGCGGCTATCTGTACGGGATCCTCCCCGGAACGAAAGGTTACGATATAGGTCCGCTGTAACGCTCCGGCAAGTTCGGTCGCTTTACCCGTAATTTGAGGCCGGGTTCGTTTGATTCCCTCTATTTTGGACTGAGTACCCGGCCCGAACACAGGAACGATCGATGTCACCTCAAACGACTCCAATAATACATTCAATCCCGTAAGGTTGTCGACGCTTTCGGTTTGATGTTCACCGGGTTTGAGAACATTCAAATCTTCAGCATAAGGGGCGAGTTTAAGGACAAGGCGACCCGGCAGATAATGGTCGCCATCCGGAAATGCCGTGAGTTTGTCAGGTGAACCGACCAGACCAACAAAAACCAATAAGAAAATACGAATATAAGACTTCGCCATCAGGACTCAAACGGTTATAAAGCACCCTTCATTAAGCGGGATATCCATGACAGAATATAAAACATATCCACAGTCCGCCAGTTACTAAAAAAAATGCCGCTGTTTTTGAAGAGAAAATAATATGGAATCAACATTGATCAGACAATTTGTTTATTGATCAATAATGCATAACGCCTTGTTTGTGGAAAAATGTATGATAAGTCCCGGCACTGCATTATCTTGCTCACGAGACCAGGTGACCGGCCATGGATAGTACATTCGATATTTCCCGTGCATCAATGAACACAAAGCGATTATCGTTTTTTTTACTGACCCTCTCTCTTTTCTCAATTGCCCATATTTCTGTCCCATGCGCAGCTGCGGCATTTACATCCGGAGGTCAAACCCCCGCATCCGAAACCCGCTCCTTATCATTATGCTGTAGCAGCGATGGATACCATTCCAATATACCCGGGACGTATACAAATGGGGAGACGACAGAAAAAAAAAGCAAATCCCGGGCTCGCTTGTATTCCATAGCAGCTACTACGGTTCCCATGGCATTGGCAATGTTGAATGCAAGAGGATACCGTTTGTCGGAGCAATCCGGAACTTCCATCATCCTGATCAGTGCAGGAATCCTGGTGGGGCCATCCGCTGGTAGTATTTATGCTGATGACCGGGCGTTGGCAAATCGAAGTATACTGATCCGTTCTGCAAGTGCCGCGATACTGGTTTCCGGACATTTCATAAAGAAGAATGAGAATCTGGAAGCTTTAGGCTTGGGTTTACAGTTTTCCAGCGGATTATTCCTTGCCGGCCACGCACTATATGATATATTTTTTCTGTCCGCGCATTCTGTTGAATACCACAATGCAACAATCAGGATGGAAGCCGGCTTGTCGTTTTTTAATCCGGTGCAACAAACGGTGCAAACACCGGATCCTGAACTCCGTATAAATCCGAAACTGTTACCCGGCTTAGGCATACGCCTGTCCTTTTAAAGGATTCGGCTTTCCGGTGAAATAGATTATCTGAGAAAACGGTCACGGCAGGCGATTACCATATCGTCTGAAAATCACAAATTCACCCTCCCACTCAACCGGCCGGGAATATTCACCGGTATCCAGGTCGAGTAGTATTTTGCTTATGACGACGGGAAAATCTGCCGTATCGACTTCTTCCAAATAGTAACCTTCCCGGATCAGCGATGAGCCTTCCGAGTTTTGACGCATCAATCGATTGAAACTAATACCAGCCCGGAGTCGGTTGTATAGCAATTCCGCATCGTTTTCGCTTCTTGCGACCAAAACACCCAAATTTATTATTTCCGACGGCAGTAATTCCACTTTTACATTTCTCTTCATGATGATGCCATTACTATCCTCCGCCGGGGCTTCAAACCTCCACTGCCTCATTCTGTCAACCGCCAGACTATCCCAACGTTCATCCCCGCTTGTATTCAGTATACGCACATTATCCACAGTCCCGTCCGCATTGATATAGAACAGCACTTCCAAATTAATATCTCCGCTGTCGGCTTCTCCCGGGTAGACCGGAAGTTCTGTTCTCTCAATCAAGGTGTAAGGATCACGCTGAGTTGCACAATGCATAGCAGAAAACAACAGCAAACCTGCAAAAAGGAGTAATAAAAAATTACGTGAAGCTCTCATTAGTAAAGCCTGAAAAGATAATTCTGCATATCTGCAAAGATAAAAAATAACACAAATTGCCACCGATCCCTGTTCCATTATCAAATGGATGGAACCTCGACAGCGCCCATCTTGTGCTTGTCAACAATATTATTCGATTATAGAACGGATTGGAGCCGTGAATAAATATACTTTGACGTCATTTTTTCGATTGCAAACAAGTCATCTATTCCCCGGCATATCCGGCCTCCTGCTGCAGAGCCTCGATGGCGGCCGCCAGATAGACCATCGGAGCATTCCAGTTAATGGCGATCTCGTTGGAGGCATAGGAGCACCAGTCATCCAGAAAGGATTTGGCCGGCAGATCGGACGGATAAACGCACTCGTCCTGCTGACCGGGATTGGGTCCGCCTGCCAGCAAACCCGGTACCGGAGGGACATTCGCCCGGGCATCCGACGGACGATGGTGCGGGTCCATAACCTGTTTGGAACCGAATCCGGTCAGGAAGGAAAAGCCGGTGGCATTGCGCCCGAACAAATAATCAAGATTTGAATGCGCCGCATCCAGATATTCACGGTCGCCGGTCAGAAAGTAGGCCTGGATCAGAGCAATCCCCTGATTGGCCGCATTGGATGAACTGCCCCAGTTATACCGGCCCACGCCATCCATGACCGTACGATAGCCGCTGTCGGATGCACTCGCCTTCAGCCGGTCGGCCAGATCTATGATCAACGCATTCACCTTCGCTATATCCTGTGCCGCAGGCTGCGGCAGATCGTCTCCAAAGCGGGCCAGCGTATAATAGGCAAGTGTCTGGACATTCCCCCAGGTCGGTACCGAAGCCTCATCATCCGGAAACATATCCACCGCATCGTAATACCGGCGATCGCCCGTGGTTGCGAACAGCTCGGCGGCCGCCCAGGCAAATTCATCCGCGGCGTTCCCGTCTCCGTAGGCACCGGTCAGAATATCCGGATCGTAGCGCTGGTTCATCGCATTCTGATTGTAGAGCTGATTGGGATGCTCCCGGGCCCATTCCCAGGCATGTTCAGCGGCTGTTAGGCAAGAATCGGCCAGTCCCGGCACCAGTTCCTCATAATCTCCAAAAATACGGGCGGCCTGAGCCATAACCGCTGCAAAGTTGAGCGTTCCGGTTACACTTTTCTGCACCACATACCGTGTGCTGCGGGCTTCGGCCGGCATCAACCGCCCCTCGAAATTGGCGGCAGTGAGTTTGTGATAAACTCCGCCGTCGTGCGGATCCTGCATGTCCAGATACCAGCGCAGGTTCCAGAGGAGTTCATTAAGCACATCCGGCAGGCCGTTTCCCGTCTCCGGTATGTTGATGTCGAAGCCGGCCATATACTCCGGAAAATCTTCGTAAAGAGAAAACATGGTTCCCATAGTGATGCCTGAATTGACGGCATACTTGTTGTAGTCCCCGGCATCGTACCACCCTCTGGGAGCGGATATGGTGGAACCGGCGGGACGCTCTTCGGTGGCGGCCGACGGATGGATGACCACCAGCGTATCGGGATGACCGGCTGGACGCGCCCACTTTCCACCGTACTCATACGGGATCGGTGTCGAGAGCCGCTGATGGTAAAAACCCTTTAATGAAGCTTTGGCTGCATCTTCGTAGATACGCGGAGCAACGGTGAACTGATAGGAATAACCCAGCTTCGTAATCCAGAGAATATACGTACCGGGTTCGCTGAAGTCGGAAAAATCGGCAATACGGACCCGCTGCCCGGCATTGGGGGCCTCCTGGATGGGACCAAGCTGACCCGTATAAAGCGTATCGCTAAAGTCGGGTGTAAGGACATAGAAATAATCAGGCTCCCCTTCGGTCACCACCGCCTTCTTGGGAGAATCGGGGTAATACCCGATCTGATTCAGATGAATCGCCTCCGAGAGGCGCTGCGCCTGGGCGATCCCGGTGAATGAGAAAAAGCAGAAAACAGAAAACAGCAGCAGTAAGTGTAATCGTTGCATATTATTTCAAATTGATTAATAATATTTAGGCAAATGATTCCCGCTTGACCGTCCGGAGTCCCTATCCCGATAGACCGCCATTATAGGATTGATTTTTACCGTCAGGATGGACTGCATCTGCACCCTCAAGGTGGAAAATACCCGAACCCGCAAGTTCGAATATATCTGCATCCTCAATCCGGAATATACCCGCCCCAACCCTTGAAAGCAAGATTTACACAACAAAACTCTGACCGGATCATGCCAGAAATAATGGATGGATAAAAAAATAGCCTGACGGCCACTAAGGCTGCCAGGCTTGTAAACTTGTATGCTAAGCCGCAAACAACGGCTTTAAGGAATTTCAACCGCAGATGACGGCCTTACCGTCCGTCCGGCCGTAAGCCAGACCGGTCAGCCCGTCAGTTTACCTGTGCATCAAGGTGTTTCTGAAGCTGTGCTTTCGGTACGGCGCCGACAATCTGGTCCACCACTTCGCCATCTTTGAAAATGAGAAGCGACGGGATGCTGCGGATACCATACTGCATTGAGATTTGCGGATTGCTGTCCACATCCACTTTGCCCACTTTTACTTTGCCATCATAGTCACCGGCAAGCTCTTCGACGACCGGTCCGACCATGCGGCAGGGACCACACCATTCCGCCCAGAAATCCACCAATACCGGCTTGTCCGCTTTTAACACTTCGTCGTTGAAGTTGTTGTCTGTCAATTCCATTGGTTTTGCCATAATAAAATAAATTTAAATGTAAGTATTTTGTAAGAT
>SLOL01000065.1 GCA_007132495.1 Balneolales bacterium | reverse complement strand
GCCTTCAACATGAACCGGAGCCAGCATAGTGACACGGACCTTCGTCTTTTTGAGCAGACTTTGCAGGGAGCCACTGGTCTGATTCGTGACAAGTTGAACAATATTTCCCTCCTCGAGTTGTTTGGCCGCCTCTCCGTACACCTCTTGCATTTTTATATTCGATGTAACAGAGTCGTGTAAAACGCTCAGTGAATCATATTTAACCCATTCATACTCCATCCGGCTGATCCGTCTCTTCCTGTATTCGAGGTTCCGGGACACATAGACCCGGTCAAATGAGCCCGCCTTTCCGATGATCTTCAACAATTCATTAATGGCATCGTCAAACTCCCGGGTCAGGAGCAGCTGGTAGATGGATTGCGCCATCCCTCTCAATATGGACGTGAGCGAGTGAAGCTCCTGGTTGGTCTGGCGATAGATCGTATAGTCCTGATAACTGGCTTCATAGCACAAAATCCTGCCATGATCGTCTCTCAAGACCGTTGCATTGCACAGCAGCCATATTTTTTTCTCATCCTTCGTGGTGGCGCGGTACATAAAGTTGCTCACGGATCCGTTCTCAAACATGCCGGTCTTGAAGTCATTTTTACGCTCCGGATCTACAAAAAGCCTTTCAAATAGTGAGAGTCCCGCAAACAGATCCTCGACCGAATTATAACCCAGAATTCGCGCCATCGCCGGATTGGCCCAAATCAGCTTCCCTTCAATGGATACCTGTACAATACCGATTCCGGCCTGTTCGAACATCTCCTGATACCGGTTCCGGGAGCGGTAAAGGGACCGCTCATGCCGTTTCCAGTTCTTTTCGACATGGTACCCGGTATATCCGATAAACAATAAGCCCATTATGATGCCGGTCAGAAGAAGCAGCCGGGTGATGCCGGCAACCCGCTCCTCCGTCCGCACCAGATCGACGTCAACCGCTGCATGATGCGTTTTTATGTCCCGTTCCAGCTCCTGCAGCTCCCTGATGCTCTCCCCCGTCCTTGACGGGTTCATCTGTCCATGTACATGATCCCGCAACAGCCTCCGGGAGATATCGAACATCCGGTAATGATAATTCAGGGATTCACTCCAGGAATCCAGATCCTCCATGGAATAGGGGATGAAGCTGAAATAGCTGTTCAACCGGAACAGCCGGGAAGCTTCTTTGACACTTAACCCTACCTGCAGGTATACCTCTTCAACCGTTTCTGTATCGGTGCCGTTGTGCTCAGTGTCATTCATGACCCGTGCCAGGTCCACCAGCGGCGAGGCTGCACTGCGAAAGCGCTGAAGGTCACGCACATTACCGGTTTGCGCATAGTTTATCAGATGCATCGCGGCATCCGACTGAATATGACTGATCTTGTTGTTGGTTACCATCAGCGTGCGAAAGGACTTCTGAAAATCCTGGGCCATTATGAATCCGGCAATTGCAACAAAGACCAGCCCCAGGGCACACAGCAGCAGGTACCTGTACAAAGTTATTTCTTTTGCCGGCTTCAAAATAAAGTCCTGGAATATGTTTGATCAGGAAATAGATATTTCTACCCTTTTATTATCGACCGTTCTTCCGGATTCCGAAGTACACTCTCCTTTTTTATTCATCAAACACTGGCAGCCGCCCGCCACGGGCATATCCCATAGTGTCTATGTCCGTGGTGCCTACTCCAGCGGCGTCAATGCTTCGGTGGTCTCAAAAAACAGGAAGGCGTTGTAGCGTAGCGGCAGCACTGTCCTGACATAATTGCCCCGGCCCTCCTGTTCCGGGTGATAGACTACCCCAATGGCACGATTACCCCGGGGTTCCATGAGAGGCTGGTGTGTATCCGGGTCCCTGAACATTAGCAGCATGGGCGATATGCCGGCTTGTTGCATCAGATCTTCATAACTGCCGCTTTGGGCTTCGGGAACCTGCATCAACTCCATCTCGCCTTCCCACTGACGGCCGGCGAGAACTTCACCTGTATAGGTGCCGAACCCTACCGCATACACCTGATCCGGTCCCAACCGCTCCCTCGCGATCTGTCCGATGTTTCGCATTCCGGATCCTCTCATTGCGGTCGCCCGGGCATCTCCGATATGCGTGTTATGCGCCCAAACAATACCCTGAGCCTCCTCGCCATAATGCTCCAGCAGCCGGGATGCCGCATCGTAAAAATGATCGACCCGGTGGTTCCAGGACTGCGGCCCGTCCTGCAGATTACCGCGGATATGCCGTTCGGCATGAACAATCATACGGGAACTTTGCAGGACATTGACGTATCCCAGGGAGTCGGATGAAATATAGGCCTCCCGATGTTCATCCAGCAGTCGGTGAACCGCCTCCAGATCATCTGCACAGTGTTCACCGGTGCGATGTACATTTTGCAGATAGGACTGCATGTCGGGGTGACGGTCAAAACAGCTGTAATAATTTCGTGTCGTTCGGGCGGCCGTGGCATCGACCTCTTCAAGATAACCGATCACATCCTCGATCCCCTGCTCGTAGGCATAGACATCCATGCCGTAAAAACCGGCCCGCTCTGTTTCAGCAAGATCCCGGTTATGCCCATGCAACCAGGATACCAGCTCCAGCACCTCTTCATTGCCCCACATCCAAAGGGGCCAGCGGTGAAAGTGCTCCAGAACTTCCCGGCTGGTCGACGGCTCTTCATCAAGATGTTTCACATGCCGGTTCACATGAAACGCAAGCGGCCAGTCGCCCTCCACGATGATAAAGTCAAAATCATGTTCCTCAATCAACCGCCGGCTGATATCGGCCCTCCAGGTATAGTATTCCGAGGTTCCGTGAGAAGCCTCCCCCAGCAGTACAAGCCGGCGTTCGGCGGCCTGCTCAATCAGCGGATCCAGATCGGATGCATCGGAAACGGCCAGGCCGTGCTCTCTGATGTGTTCGACAACCTCTGCATCATTGGTAGAAGTTCCGGAATTGCTTATCGGCAAGGCCTTTGAAAGGCCTTTTGAACATCCGGCACTTAAAAATACGACAAGAGAAATGGAAAATAACAGAAAACTTGCAGGTTGAAGGGTAATTCGAATGCACGTCATAAATAGTCGGGATATGTAAAAAGAAGTTATTCAGGTTGTGATGCTCATCCCCATAATAATAAAACCAAACATAAGAGATAACAAAAACCTGCTTATGCGGGGCTTACGCATGACTTAATTCATTCATTAGAACAAACGACAAAAAAAATTTTGCAATTCCCTTTACTTATAGTATATTAGGTGTGCGCTCAAGTAGCGTCTCTCTTGATGAATAGTTTAGGGCGGTACACCTGATACGTGTGTCGCCCTATTTTTTTTGCCTTTCTTTTGACCGGTATTGCTTTTTTTTTCGAATTCCATGCATCTTTTTTATGACGAATGCATCTTTTTTATGACGAATTCGTAGAAGCATGAACCAACCCCGTAAAACCTGTATCTGTCGGGTTACTTTTTAACCGGAATTGCGTATGCTTCCTTATTATCATTGATGATACCAAGCACCAAACCTGACACTATGAGTACCTTTGATATCCGCACAAGATCCAAATCCGATGCCATTGTTCTGGAAATCTACGGGGAACTTGATGCCCATACGGCTCCCCGGCTGGAAAAAGAATTAAAAAAACTTATTGACGAAAAATTCGTAAACATAATTGTAAACGGATCTTCACTGGATTATATCTCCAGCGCCGGACTTGGGGTATTTATGGCCTATATCGAAGATATCCGCTTGCAGAAGGGCGATATCAAAATCACTAATCTCAAACCGAAAGTATTTAACGTTTTTGACCTGCTTGGCTTCCCGACTCTGTATGACATCCTGGATTCCGAGGAAGAGGCCCATTCACGTTTCAAAAGTTCATCCTGATCAATTATTACCTTGACTCCCATTACCGAACATACCATGCGTATCAGCGCTTCAACCAGCGAACTGGAGCGAATCCGGGCATTTGTCGCGGATCATGCCCGGCGTTTCGGTTTTAACGAGGAGGATGTCCAGGATATTCGGCTCGCTGTTGACGAAGCCTGCACCAATATCATCAAACACGCCTACCAGTGGCGGGATGACAAGGAAATTCAGATACGCATCGGTATGCGTGACTCCGAGATGCTCGTTTCCATAATTGATGAGGGAGTTCCTTTCAACCCGAAAAACTACTCGATTCCTTCGACACAGGACCAGCTTGACCAGAAAAAAAGGAGTGGATATGGCATCCTCCTGATCCGTAAATTGATGGACAAGGTGGAATACCGGAATAAAAAATCACGTAATGAAATCCGGATGATCAAAAAACGCTGATCCCCGTGACATTGTCGAAGGAAATACACAGTAATCAAAAGTATCGATTTGAACTGGAGACGCTCCTGGATACCAGCCGTCTGCTCATCGAGTCGCATGATGTTGACTTTATCCTCAACAATCTGCTGCTCATCTCCATGGGCAAGCTCCTGATCAACAGGGCGGCAGTACTGTGGTACAATCCCCGCGACCGAAATCATATCGTAAAAACGAAGAAGGGGCGCCATACCCTGCCCGATTCCGTATCCGTACCGAAGGAGCCGTTCAGAGAGAAAAACTCCTTATTCTGCCGGGATCACTCGTCACTTTCTTTTCTTGCCGACCACGGCATCGAACTGCTGGTCACCATAAAAAACAATGAACGGCACCTCGGCTTTCTGGCTCTCGGATCCAAAATTGGCAACCAGCCGGTTTCCTCACAGGAAGTCCGGATTCTGGAGAGTCTCGTATTCATGTCCGGTGTAGCCATTGCCAACTCCGAACTGGTCGAGGAGCTTCGTTCTACCAACCGAAAACTGGACTACAAAGTACAGGAGCTGTTCACCCTTTTTGATCTCAGCAAGGCTTTCAACGCCTCGGTGGACCGGGAAGAGATCAAACGCATCTTCAAATTCACCCTGCTTGGACAACTTTTCATCCGGCGCTTTTTTCTGATTATCCGGCGAAATGATCATCCGATAACCGTTACCCGGAACGGACTGGACAAGCCGCTCACCGAACCGCAGATGGAGGAACTTCTGTCAATGGACGAAAGTATTGTCAGGGTGGACGATGAACTGCTCCGGCAATACCCCTATCTCGGTGAACATCAGATTCACCTGATCCTGAAATTGCACAATGAAGGCGGGGAGCCGGCCATTATCGGCCTCGGAAGACGGGCCAACGGACTGGATTTTGAACAGACGGATTTTAATTTCCTTATCTCTGTAGGCAACCTGGCTTTGATGTCCATCCAGAAAACCTACCTGCTGGAAGACCAGATTGAAAAGGAGCGGATGGAAGAGGAGCTGCACATCGCCCGGTCCATACAGCAAAAACTGCTGCCTGACAAAACTCCCGAAATTCCGAATCTTCAGATAGCCGCTATCAATATCCCCTCCTACCAGATCGGCGGCGACTATTACGACCTGATCCGCGATGACCATGGGAATCTCACCATGGCTATTGCCGATGTCACCGGCAAAGGGGTCCCCGCATCCCTGCTCATGGCCAACCTGCAGTCGATACTCCACATTTTACAGCCTTTTGATATCGGTATGGTGGAAGCCACCGGTCAGATCAACGCTCTGATTTACCAGAATACGCCGATCGACAAATTTATCAGTTTTTTCTGGGGCAGGTTTGATCATGAAAAACGGACATTGCGGTATGTAAACGCCGGACACAATCCGCCCGTGTTACTGAGGAAGGATCATGATCCGATTTTACTGTCGGAGGGAGGAGTGTTGCTGGGGGCGATGCCTACAATGACCCCTTATGAGGAGGCAGAGATACCGCTTGAAACAGGAGACCTGTTAAGTCTTTACACGGATGGCATTACGGAAGCGATGAATGACGGGAATGAGGAGTTCGGGGAGTCCCGGCTGATGGAATGTCTGAAGAACAATCTTGATAAAGACCCCCATGCCATTCTTGAAGCTGTGATTTCAGAAGTCCGGTCTTTTTCCGGAGAGCCCTTTGCGGATGATTTCACACTTATTGTATGCAAAGTAACGTGATATTGCGGTAAGCTGTTTAATCCGACGAGGTTGTTGCTGCCATGGACCGGACATCCCTTGTTTCAAAATAAGCGGCCAAATCCGAAATCACATGAAAGCGGCGATATCGATCCATGATATCCTCAACATAGTTCACCGTTTCAATTCCCCGCTTGAAACCGTACCGGGCGTGCTGATAGTATTCGCGGTTCATTAGTTTGAGCAAGGCATCGGCGACATATTCCCATTCATCCGGATCGTTACCCAGCTGGGCGGCCAGATGACGGGCATCCGCAATATGGCCCATTCCGACATTATAGGTTGCAAGAGCCATGGAATAACGGTTCAGGGAATCCAGATGAGAATAACGGTTGAGATGCTCCTCCAGATAACGTACCCCCTCCCGGATATTGATTTCCGGATCATACAGGAGTGCTTCATT
>SLOL01000037.1 GCA_007132495.1 Balneolales bacterium | reverse complement strand
GTGAGGACATGCTCTGATTCCGGAATGACATCGGTCCAGTGTTCCGGTCCGGGATTATTGATATCGGCCTCCACCAGCCGGTAATTGGGAGCATCCCGGTTGGTGTATATCAGCAGACGGTCGCCGTCGGTGTCCATGACATAGTGTTCATTCGCAAAATCGTCAACAACAGGAACCAGTTCACTGTCGGCCGCTTCCAGATCACGCACAAAAAGTTCATTGCCGGAGGTGCTTTCGGCAGCCCATACAATCAGGTAGCGCTGGTCATCCGAAACATCGCCGGTGACATATCTTCTGGGAATCTGTTCACCGCCGTAGATGAGCTCATCCTCACTCTGCGGAGTACCGATGCGGTGAAAGTAGAGTTTATGCTGATCCGTCATGGCGGAAAGTTGACTGCCCTCCGGCGACTCATAACTGCTGTAATAAAATCCATCGTTTTTGTACCAGGATATCTCTGAAAACTTGATGTCCACCAGGGTATCTCCGATCTGCTCCATGGTTTCGGCATTTCGTACGATGAATTTGCGCCAGTCGGATCCGCCTTCGGAGATGGCATAAGCAAACAGGGAACCGTCCTGTGAAAACCGGACACCGGCCAGTGATGTGGTCCCGTCATCGGAGAATGTGTTGGGATCCAGAAAGAGTTCGGCGCTGTTCGGGATATCGCCGATGTCCAGCGCATCGAGATCATCGGTCCGGTAACGGGCCGAATGGTTCTGCAGTCCGTCGTTGTGAGAGAAATAATGGTAATCACCATGTCGGGTCGGTGCACTGAGCCGTTCATAGTTCCAGTCATCGGTAAGCCGTCTTCGGATCTGTTCCCGGAACGGAATCTGCCCCAGATAGTTAAAAGTGACCTCATTTTGTGCCTGCACCCATGCGGCGGTCTCCTCCGACAAATCGTCTTCCAGCCAGCGATAGGGGTCGGGAACCCTGGTGCCGAAATACTCAACCACGGTGTCATCGCGGCGGGTTTCGGGATATTCCAGCAGCCGCGCCGTCTTCCGGGTTGTTGCGGTTTCAGTGTCGGATGCCGAAGATATGGCGGCACTTGCGGAAGCGGATGTCGTTGCCGCATCGGTTTCCGACCGGGCAGCTTCCTGCTGCAGGCAGCCGGACAACAACAGAACAGGTATAACAATACTGTGGAGCGTCTTCATAATAATAGTGTATGGTGCGGTGGTTTCACGTTGTCACAGCAGCCTCTTGCGAAAGTCTCTTGCAAAACTCGTAGTAATATTGGTTAACTCAACCAATATAAAATATACAATATAAAATGCCGATTTTTTTAATCGGGGTTATGAACCGAATATTGGGATCGGTGTAATTGGAGGGATGGAGTGGAAATTGCCAAAAAGGACCGATGGGACGGGATGGTTGAAATGAATAGGCGCAATGGGATGGATGAATTGTTATTGATGAAAGGGGATCGGTGAAGGGGGCCCGGTGTGAGAGGCCTGGTTCCGGGATGGCGGTTCAGCGGCAGTAATTTCGGAAAGCCATTCCGGCGGCGGGATTGTCCAGGGAGCGCGCTCTGTGCAGATCGATGCATCCGCCGTACCAGTTTTCCACATCGATATTCAACAACCCCCGGTAAAAATAGGCTTCGGCAAAGTCACTTGAGCGGGCGATGGCCCGGTTGTAGGCATCAAGGGCCTCGTATTCTTTTTTCAGTGACTCATTACATCGTCCGACCAACACCCATCCTCCGGCGTGATCCGGGATTTGTGCAACAAAATTCTCGAAATACTCCAGGGCTTCATCATAATCCTCCCGGAAAAAAGCGAGCAGTCCCCGGGATAGTTCTGCGGCCGGTTTCATGGTTACGTGTTGCATCAGCGAATCAATACGGTTTGGATTCAATTCGGCCCCCTTCTCGAGAATCGGCAGAATGGTATGGAAAAAGTATCCGGTTCCGATGGTCTTGTGGGTGATCATGACTTTATGGAACTCTTCAAGGGCGACCAGCTCCAGCCCCTGTTCGTGATAGATCAGACCGCGGAAATGATATGTTTGATGGATTTCCGGGTATGTTGCGGCAAGCCGGTTAAAATAGGACAGGGCTTTGCGGTCATTTTGCTGGTAATAGTGAATTCGCCCAAAGTAAAGAAGTATCAAGGGGCATTCCGGCGATTCATATTGTATCTGACGGATAACAAACTCGGCCTGGGTCCAGCGACCGTCTTTCAAGAGTTCATCAGCAACTTCAAAATCCTCTTCATGGGGTTTGCAGCTTTCCGGGAATGTTCGGGAATGTTGGCCGTATGTGCTTTCAAGGGAAGATGCCGGTAGCGCAGTTTCAGGCAGATGCAACGGCATAAACAGCAGGACTCCTGCAACAAGCGGAAATACAAGAGCGTAAATGGAAGACTGCACTTGCATGACGTTGGTGTGAAACTACTCAGTGGGAACGGTTCACTGTTGGAGTAAGCAGCGTTCACATAGCCCGAAGCGGACAGGTGAATACTGCTAATAGATAATATACACAGAGAAAACACTCCCGGCCAGTGACGGTTTCTGATCCGGCCCGGTTTATCAACCGGTGGTACCGAGCCCCCCCGCTATGGCGTTGAGTACCAGGAGCAGGTCGGGCAGCATCTCTTCGGCCTCGCGGTTTTTTCCGTCCCTCTTCAGTTTCCGCCATTTTTTGAGCTGGTCAATCTGGAGGTGATGCAGCGGTTTAAGACGCTTGTTCCGGAAACGGATCATGGTGTACATGCGCGGACGCCGTTCTGAGAGTTTTTGACCATACAAGGTTTCAAGCATACCGCGGGTGCGATGGAACTCTCCGGTAATCTGTGACAGGTAGGCCTCCGCCAGTTCCTGGTCGTCCACCAGCTTTGTGTACCATTGCATGATTTCGGTATCGGCAAGTGCAATGGCCGAAGAGGCGTTGGTGATGATGTACCGGAATGGCCGGAACCGGATGGCATGTTTTTTAAGCAGGTCGAAGGAATCGGGATCCTCCTGCCGGAGGGTTTCCAGGGCGCTGCCCACACCGTACCAGCCGGTCAGGAAGTACCGGGACTGACTCCAACTGAAGACCCACGGAATCGCCCGTAAATCGGCGAAGGTCCTTTTGCCGGTACGCCGGGCGGGACGGGAGCCGATACTGCTCGATTCAATGATATCGATCGGGGTCGTCTGTGTAAAGAACGGGATGAAACCATCTGACCGCACCAGACCCTGATAGCTGTGGAGGCTGTGTTCGTAGAGCCGGGAAATAATGGGCTCCAGGAGGTCATAACGTTCGTCTTTCTGTTTGGTTCGTATGGAATCAACCATACTTCCAGCGGAGGCGGAGGCATCGGTTTGTGTGGTATGTTCCGGGGTGCCCGACTTTTCGTTTTGGCCGGAGTCAAATGCGCCAAGGGTGAGTCCGGCGGTTCCCGCCTGCAACAATTCAAGATTATAAAGGGCGGTGAGTTTATTGGCATATTTTTGGGAAATCACCTCGCCCTGCTCGGTCAGACGCATATCACCGCAAATGGTGTTGGAAGGAAGACCGGCAATAAAACGGTGGGTGGGTCCGGCCCCACGGCTGATGGTTCCTCCGCGGCCGTGGAAAAAGCGGATGCGGATGCCGTGCTTGTCTCCCACCTCGGCCAGTTTGCGCTGGGCGACATTCAGACTCCATAAACTGGCCAGAATGCCGCCATCCTTGTTGCTGTCACTGTAACCGATCATCACCTGCTGGAAAAGTGCGGGGAGACCGTCCCGTTGCCGGCGGTCTTTTTGACCGGCCGTTTTTGAATTGTGCGGGTCGGCAGAGGTGCTGGATGTGTTGCCGGAATCGGTGGCCTTCCCGTGGTTGTCTGCTTTCCCGGATTCGGCGGTTTTCTCCGAATCGGTTGTTGAATCCGTTTTGGCGGTAGTGCCAAATTCGGCGAATGGGTTCAACATGTCATTGGTGACCGGCCTGCCGCCGGAAAGCTCCCGTTGCAGAAGGAGGCTTCTCCGGGTGACCGGGTGACTCAGGAAGTCGTCAAGGATCCCCGGTCCATGCTCCAGATCTTCAATCGTTTCCAGCAGTGGCACTACCGTGAACAGGCAAGCCATTCCGTCACTAGTAGATACCAGGAGTCCCGCTTCCCGGGCAAGCAGATAGACCACAAGCAGGTCGGAAAGGCTGCGGGTCATGCTGACGATCAACGCACCGATCCCCCGGGTGCCGAAGCGTCGGACATGCTGGTAAAGGACCCGGTAACTGGCCAGGACCGTATCAGCCTCGTCACCGATACCGTGGCGGTGACGCACAAACGGACGGGAAGTTTTCAGCTCTTCATTCAGAAAGGCCAGCCGTTTCTCTTCCGGCCAATCGGCGAAACCGGCGCCGTCTTCGATACCGCCCGCCTGCAGAAGTTGTGAAAGGGCGGCATCGTGGAATTTGCTGTTTTGGCGGATGTCCAGCGACGCTGTATGGAAACCGAATGCGGCAATTTTACGGGCGACCGGTTCTACATCGGCCTGTGCTATTCTTTTGGCATTAATGGCCGAAAGGGAGTCGGAGAGGATCGTCAAATCCTCCTGCAACTCTTCGGTGCGTGTATAGTAGTGATCCCCGTCGAACGACAGCAGGGGGTTGTCGTTTTCATCCAGCGGCAGCCGGATCTGCAGGATATTGACGAACTGACGCCAGGGCTCCTGCGGGTTGCGTGCCGCGGCTTTTTTTCCGGCTTCTCCGGTAATTTGCAGCAGTTTCTCGAGATGTTCGTGGAAGAAGCCGGGTGTGGAGACCTGATGCCGGGAAATGCTTATCTTCCGGGCCAGTTCAACCAGATCGTTTTTAATCTGTCGCAGCGCGTTTTTACGCAGCTCCAGCAGGGTGTATTCGGTGACTTCACTGGTGACATACGGGTGTCCGTCGCGGTCACCGCCCACCCAGTTTCCGAACGATACGCGGGGGAGCTGTTCCCGTTTTTCGATCAGTTCAGGATCAAAACCGACCTTCGACCAGGCATCCCGAAGCCGGCGATCCAGCATCGGCAATACTTCGGGGAAGACATTTTTTAGAAAGTGCATGACATTGCGCAGCTCATCCTGTATGGAGGGCTTTTGCAGGAAGACCTGGCCGGTTTGCCACAACCGGTTCAATGCCACCTTGATATCATCGGAGATCTGCTGTTTTTCTGTCCCGGTCCATACCTGGTTCTCCCGTTTCACCATCTGCAGGTAGATGGTGCGAAGCTGGTCGATGACCGTGGAACGTTTGGATTCGGTCGGATGGGCGGTCAGGACCGGTTCGATGCGGATGGCCGGCAACGCGGCGGCGATATCCCTTTCCGGAATGTTTTTCTCTTTCAGATCGTGCAGGATGCGTCCCCACAATCCGGAAATCCGGTTCGGTCCGTGCTGATCTTCCAGTTTTCTGCGCAATTGTGCCGCTGCGTTCTCTTCAACGATGGTGATCAGCTGGAAAAAGATGGAAAATGCCTTGCTCACCTTGTCAGGTTCCGCCTCCACACTGTAATCGCCTTCCAGCAGCTGAATGATCTGCTGCTCACCGATTTCGGAAAGCATTTCTTTGTAGCATTGATGCAGATAGGCAATGTCGTCCTGAATCTTCTGCAGGTCAATGCTGTCGTCGGTGGTGCTGAAATACATGGCTTATCCGTTATGGTAATGTATAGCGTCTTGTTAGGGATAATCCTGCCGGGTGGCGCGGACCATGATGTCGCTTACATGAACGTGCGGCGGCTGATTCACAACATATTGGATGGCGTTGGCAATATCACCGCTTTGCAGCAGCGGTCCGAATTTTTCATGGAAGTCTTGCACCATTGCATCGCTGTAGCCGGCGGCGGACTGAAAACCGCTGATGACGATGGCCGGCTCGACCAGTGTCACCCGCACCCCTTTGGGGCCGATTTCGCGCCGCAGTCCTTCGGCCAATGCATGAACGGCAAATTTGGTCGCTCCGTAGACGCTGCTGAACGGGGAGATAACCCGTCCGACGGTCGATCCGATGACGAGAATGTCGGCCGCTTCCGTGGGATACACCTTCTCCTGACGGTCCACGAGCTGCCTCGCCGCTTTCTGCAGCAGATAAAGAGTCCCGTTTACATTTATTTTAAACACATCCTCAAATTCCGACAGATCGGCATCCTTGACCGATCCGCCCATGCCTCGACCCGCATTGGCAACGATGATATCCGCCGGCCGGTCGAAGTACTCCTCAGCCGCCTCAAAAAGCCGGTCGATGACCGCATTATCCGAAGCATCCCCGGGAATGCCGCGAAACGAGTCACCAAGCTCCTCTTCCAGAGCCTTCAGCTTCTCCGCATTGCGGCCGTTTCCAACCACCCCGTACCCGTCGGCGATAAACGTTCTGGCGGTAGCCTCCCCAATACCGGAGGTAGCCCCGGTAATCAGGGCTATTCGCGTATGTGATTGTGACATGATATAATCTGTTTTGATGATTCGGTCGACGTTCCAACCGGAACGAGCATTTTCCTGCCCGGTTGCGTGAGCACGTGCGCATATATGCCAGAACGGGCATGTACAACAGAAAAGGAATGTCCTGTTTGGCCATCCCGTTCCGAAAGATGTACACCAGCAGAACTTACATAAAGATGTGAATCAACCGGCAAGGTTCCAAATGGTATATCACCCTGTTTCCT
>SLOL01000012.1 GCA_007132495.1 Balneolales bacterium | reverse complement strand
TCACCGGTGTGAACGGCCAGCGTCAGTCCGGTGGCAAGGTGGGTCAGGATGCCGGCCTCGAACAGCTTCAGGTCGATTTCCGAAGGGGGGCCTTCATCAAAAGCCAGCTTTACAAAACCCGGTTTAATACCGGTGCCGTTTATCCCCTCCTTAAACTCTTTAATCCACACTTCGGCGATCTCTCCGGCGGTAGCGTCATATGCAAACCCGGGAACATACCGGTCATTGGCGGCGCCGTAAAAACCGGTATTGGTGACAATCTGCAAGCCCGTGGAATCGGCAATACGTTTGAGGATGTCCACCCGCCGGCCGAAGTGTGCCGTCGTAGCATCAAAGACGGTATGAATGCCCAGCGACTTTACTTTCTCCGCATAAGGGATGACCTGGTCGAAAAGCGCCCTTTCATCATATTCGGAAGCCTCACTCATATCCGCTCCGAAATTGGACATGAAATGCTCGTGTGTCAATGTTACTTTCATTTCATTCCCGGTGATGGGGCCGTTGACCGTATGGATCTTTCCACTATTCGTGGATGGAGGGTTTTCCTGACAAGCCAACAGCAGGAAAAACACGGCCAGGAGCGACGTAATAATTTGATTGTGTTTCTTCACAGGCAGATACCTCATGTCTGATAAACCGTGGGTTTGACGTATCTCACACTCCCAAAGCCATCAAGGCATAATAAACCAGGAAAGCCGGCCACACCATAGCTTTCAAAACCCCCAATACCCCCATCCAGAAGGATGTTGCCGTAGAGATAAAATAGATAGCAGCGCCAATTACTCCCAGACCATAAAGAGCCCCTGAAGAGGCGTTATCATTCATTTTATTTGAGCGTTCTTTTTGCTCATGGTCAATCCGGTTGTTTTTTTCGTCGTCTGTTGCGTTCATATTACAGAAGTCAAATTGTGTGTTCGGTTCCTTCAGAGTTGATACAGAGTAAACAAGCGGTTCCGGTCAGAGACCGGTCGAACTACGTGCATCAATGGTGAATATAGGAATTTTTTCTCATGGTATGTCGATGAGATCCCCCCTTATCAGGTACTATTCAGGCCATTATTAATTGCGATAAGTGTCTAACAAGTAACATACACTATATAATTATTTTATTAATCTTTTAAGATAAGCAGCTGAACTTGCTCCCATTGTTACACCGATTTCTTCTTAACGTTGTCCAATGAGCATCTTTTACATGGACGTTAGCTGGTCCGCATGCCAGAGACCGAGCGCCTTGTCTGCGTACGCGCCGTTCTCTTCCGTGCACCCTTCCATGATGACTGTGGAGGGTTCAGGGAGTGAAAACGGAGGCTTCTGGAAGTTAAGGGGTCTCCAGTTTCCGGTTTCGATATCTTCGTTGGTTCGGTCGTTACCGACGAATGTCGTCATGATGACATGAGAAATACGGCTTCGGGAAATGTTGCGAAATGCATCGAAGATGGTTGCGCAGGGCAGGTGCACCAGGCAGTCGCGGCAGAAAAGGACATCCGCATCGGGAAGGGGGTCGCCGGACAGATCCAGTACCCGGAATTCCGCAAAGGGATGGGAATCGCGGTATGTTTCAGCATTGCGTTCAATGATGGCGGGTACGATGTCGGCACCGATATATCGTTGAACCGGAAGTTGGACGGTGCTGAGCCAGGAGAAGTCACCACACGGCAGATCGAGCAGTGTGGAAGCGTGTAATTGTTTGAGGAGGCCGGGCAGCTGTGATCGAATGCGGTAGGTGGCATCATGTTCTGAACCGGTACCCGAGGGTGACTCGGAGCTGGCCCAGAGATTGGAGTGGTAGATAAAATCGAATACTTCCCGGTTGGTGCGTCCGCGCAGTTTCTTGCGAACTTCTTCAAACCGGTGCTCGGCGATTGTTTTCGGACGCATGAAGGTAACCTCGTTGTCTTTGAGGATTGGGACTCCTCAAGGCAAATAGACCATCAATTTCTCAATGATATTCGCTATTTCCGGAGGTCCCGGGTTTTCCCTTTCAATGAGATGGCGATGAGTACCATCCGGATCATCAATCCATTGGCTGTTTCCCTCTGAGTCCACCTCAACCCGGCCGGGGCCACTCAGGTCCCAATACTGTTCCGGATCGCGTATTGCAGCCAGCACGGCTGTCTGATCCCAGCTCATCCGGCCATTTACCAGCGGTTCCGATGGATGTCCGGCATAGGCCCGTCGAACCGGGTTCATCCTGTCCAGTTCGGTAAGCGCAGGTCCGGTAAGGATTCGCTCCCCTGTTTCATATCCTGAAAACAGAATCCGTGTCGGCCACTGGTCCAGTACCGGTCCGGTAAATGCGGCACTCCCCCGTGCAAAAAAGTTGTGCTCCCTGCCGTAGGGATAACGCTCCGACACATCCGGCAGATAGTGACCGCCCATCACGACCAGGTGATTCACTTTCTCGTTAACCAGTGTCTCCCCGTCCAGGGAACTGTATTGATCCGGACCGGATGTCAGCAGTTCATACAGATTATTCAGATGACCCACACTGACAATGATCACCTCGTTCGAACCGGATTCTGCCAAAATACGGCGATAGACTTCCACCGCATCGGGGAAATCGTCTCGTGATGAGTGATTGTGGCCGTATGTGTCCATATCAAGAGCGATTTCCTGAAAAAAATCTGCGGCATCGCGACCGACGTCATCCCCCTGGTAGGCACCGACCGGGATATCCGTTCTGCCGTAATGCGCATTGATCGCTGCCGTTGCTCCCGCAGAATATCCGCCCTTGTTGTTCACTACCGTGGCCAGGATGTCCGCCTCACCTTTTTGATCCAGCGCATGCAGCATGGCAAGCGCCCCGGCATCGTCACAATCGGTAGTCATGTCGGTTTCAAATATGATGGGAGCCGGCAGGTCTGTCCTCGCTTCATTGTTGCATGCCGGTAGCGTCGACCACAACAAGCCGCAAAGAAGAATGAATAGAAACGGGGCTATCTTTGTTAATGCCATAATAACAATCTATATAATTGCACAATTATTTGAAGGAATCCAGATCATGCCTTTTCAAATACGGTTATAAGCGGATTGCAGTTTGACTGTAAGTTTGACTCACAATAAAAGACCGGTAAAAATAACGACCGTCAGAAATTATGACGGCCCGCCATAGGGCCACCAGGGATTTCGGTAATAGGGAGATTCTACAACTACCTCATGTTCCCCGTTGTGATAAGTTGCCCTGGCTTTGACCCAATGTTCTTCATCCGGTACAGCTTCAATTTTAAATTCGTATGGCGGGGCCTCCAACGCAGCTGCCACTTCATTGTTGATCAACAGCTCCACTTGTTGGATGGATGATTCCGGCGGCACTTCTTCAATAGAAACGATAACGCTTCCCATTTCGGATGACCATTCGGCTTTTACTTCCGGAGTGCCGGGACTGCCGGTGATCTCTGCAAGCAGGTTGAAAAAGTTTCGTTTCCGGTCGGATGAGATCTGCCAGTTCACCGGAATGCTTTGATAACCGAGGTTGTAATCATCATGTTCTTCCGGCCGCCGGAAATCAAAGTATCCCCATGAAGCATAATTTTTCACACTCGCCACAAAGTTGTTATGCGATTCCTCCCACCCCTGATCTTCAACTCTCCAGGGCTGATCGTCTTCGTTGTTTACAATGGGCATGGGACTGTACGCATCCATGCTTCGCACCTCATGGATCATCTCCTCCATCCGCTCCGGATTTCGTACTCCGTTTCCGTGAAGAAGGACGAAATCGGAGATTTCAACGATGTTGGCGGGAGGAACCCCGCCTCCGGCAAGAGAGGTGCTTACGTATAGTGAACGACCGTTGTGTTCGATATTCCGGGCCGTTTCAATAAGTTCATGCACACGGTCGCATTTCAGAATATCGTGAACGTATGCATCCACACTGCACTCGTTGTTGATCTCAACAATGACATTTTCATAGCCGTGCTCAAGAATCCATCTGGTGGCATTTTCAACGGCCGTAATCACCGCCGATTCATCATCAACATTTTCATCCTGCCCGAAATAATAGTAGCCCAGAATCACGGCCATACCCAATTCATCTGCCCGGTCAAGTATCCGTTCGAGGCGTTGCATAAACGATTCTCTGAGTGATCCGTCCGGTGCAAAAGCCGTATTATCCCACGGCTGGTTGCGGCAGTACCCGTACGGGCACCCACCCTGGAGATTCAGAGTGAAGCTGAGGAGACCGTGCTCACGCCAGGTGGCCATGGCCCGGACAAATTCATTCGTATTTCTGTCCGGGTCCCATTCCCTGGTATCGGGATAGGTCCACTGACCGCGCGTTTGCGGATTGAGGTCATCGAAGATTCCCTGCACCAGGCGGGCATTCATCAACAATCCTTCAACAGGATACTCGCCTCCGTACGATGTTTCCCAGGTCTGTCCTTCATATACAGGCGAGCCGTTGATATGGAATTGTTCTCCTTCTATTGTTACAGTGGTATGTCGTTCCGGAGGAACAACACCAGGTGCATGTTCGCACGATGCCATGAGCATAATGGAAGATGCCAGGGCTAACAGGAGGGGGGTTGCAGCTTTCATTATCATTTGATTATTAATGTTTTTTCGAATTGCAAACCGATAAATCCCGGATCAATTCATTATCTCCAACGCAGAAAGCAAGTCCATGCAATGTACAGTTTAAAGAATTAAGATGCATGAAGCTGTACCATAGCACAGACCCGAAAACGCTACCTGAACGCTAATAATCAGGGAGAGGGGCAACTGTCCCCTGATCCCTGTTTATTTGATCAGCGTCAGCTGCTGTGTTTGGACAAACTCCCCGGCTACAATCCGGCACCACTTAACCGGCACGTACAACCTTGCAAAAGCTCATAGGTATGTTATCCGAACGGTTATGATCAACATGGACATTATATATGTCGTCTGAATCAAAATTTTAAGCACAGGAATGGTTTTTTATAATATTATTATTTATTAGCTTGCAGCCAACACCTTATTCATAAAGACAATGAGGGCCAGAAAGAAAATGAGAGATTGTGATTAATTAAATGATCCCAAATGCATCCACGCTGATTGGCATGTGAAATAATCTGTACAGCTCTTCTGTCAACCTGAAAAACAATGCTTATGGTTTCCATACAAATACGATCTTATCTCCTGTGTTTTGTAATCGCTCTTGTACCTGTAATGATGGCGAACGTGCCTCCGGCAATCGGCCAGGTAAATCCCGTGTTTGTCTGGACCGATGGCTCGGACGAGATAGACTCAGGAGGTGTTTACGGCACGAAAGGTGTTGCAAGTCCATCCAACATTCCCGGAGCCCGTGATGACGGTATAACCTGGATCGACGCCGATGGCCGGATGTGGCTGTTCGGCGGCCGTGGCTATGATGCCAACATCGATTTCGGAGAATTGAATGATTTATGGGTTCGGGATCCGGATACCGGGGAGTGGACCTGGGTGAGTGGATCGGACGAAAACAGACAATCCGGTTCATACGTCACGCAAGGCACCTCCCACCCTGACAATGTGCCCGGTGCACGGCGGGGCGGCGTATCCTGGACCGATAACGATGGCCGGCTTTGGCTGTATGGCGGAGAGGGATATGATACCAACGGAAATCGTGGTGAACTTAATGACCTGTGGTTCTGGGATCCGGATGTTGAAGAATGGACCTGGGTGAGCGGGTCTGACGAGGTGGATCAGAGTGGTACCTATGGAACCCGGGGAGCATCCCATGAAGATAACATGCCCGGCGCCCGGGTTAACAGTGTCTCCTGGACCGCTAATGACGGCCGGTTCTGGCTGTTTGGCGGATCGGGTTTTGATGAAGCCGGAACCTCGGGAAGACTGAACGATCTATGGGTCTGGGATCCGGATACCGAAGAGTGGACATGGATGGATGGGGCGAACGAAGTGAATCAGAGTGGTGAATACGGGACCCGGGGGACGGCCGACGCGGGTAACGTTCCTGGGAGCAGATCCAGCAGTAACGCCCTGTTGGGTGCCGATGGAAAGCTGTGGCTCTTCGGCGGATTCGGATACGATTCAGACGGTATAACCGGCCGGCTGAATGACCTCTGGGCCTGGGATCCGGACAGCGAAAATTGGACCTGGATGGACGGATCGGACGCGAGAGATACGGGCGGTGTTTACGGAACCCTGGGTACTGCGGATGAAGGCAACGTCCCGGGTGCCAGGAATTCCGCCATTCTCTGGATGGATGCCGACGGCATGATGTGGTTGTTCGGTGGAATCGGATATGATTCGAACGGAGAACCCGGAAGGCTGGGTGACCTGTGGTCCCGGAATCCGAATACCGGCATGTGGACCTGGATGGGTGGCCCGGATGAAAGACGGAACGCCGGCGTTTACGGCACTCAAGGAGTGGCCGATGAGGATAACTTGCCGGGTGCCAGAAACACCGGAAGCTACTGGGTCGGTGCAGACGGCTGGATGTGGCAGTTCGGCGGCTGGGGTCGCGACATAAATGATAACGATGGCAGGCTGAACGACCTGTGGAGGCTGGAGTTTTCTGCGGCATCGGTGGTCACCGGGGAAGCGGATTCCGGAATCCGGATTGCACAGCCCGAAGGACCGGCATTTGATTTTGAAGGGGACGTGACTGTGGAACTGTGGGTGAAACAGCGGTCAGCCAATTCCTATCAGGCGGTTT
>SLOL01000093.1 GCA_007132495.1 Balneolales bacterium | reverse complement strand
GAGAGAATTCTATTTAATCCAAAATACCCTTTATATCATTATAATGCAATGACTTACAATATCTGATCAACTGGGGTTTTATCCGCTTTTATTCCTGATATTTCTAACTACGGATCAGAAGGTCGGGGGTTCGAATCCTCCCGTGCGTACCCGAATCCAAAGCCTTGTATCGCAGCGATTTGCTGGGGTGCAAGGCTTTTTTATTTTCAGTTTAGTATCGCCTGTCAAAACTTTGATCGGCAATCTATTCAACAATTGATCAGTGGGAGGAGCAGAGAAGATGTCGATTTCTTCATTTTTTTAATTTAAAAAGCTTCTTACATTATTCTGCCGGCAATAAAACAAATACAATTACGGGTTTACATATTTCAATATTCATATCTGTAACTTGATAATAGGGCTCCGGGCACCGGACGGCATTCTTCGGATCAACTGCAATCTCATCTCCCATGAATACATATCACCAGTACGGGGGTTTATATGTTTATGAACAGGCCTGGCATCACTTCAAATCGGTCTATAAGAAGATTGCCCGGTAGGTCACAGACCGGGAATCAATAAAATGAGAATCGAAAATCACAAAACTATTTTGCTGGTTGATAATGACGAGGCCGCATCCCTGAGCTTTAAAAAAGGCCTTGAAGTATTTGGCTACAAGGTCATCCCGGTTTATTCGGGTAAACAGGCTCTCGAAGCTGTTGACAACATTTCCGGTATTGACCTTATCCTCATGGACATTTACCCCGGCACGGGAATGGACGGAATCCGGGTCGCCAATATTATTCTGAAAAACCATGACCTGCCGGTCGTCTTTATATTATCCCGCCAAGATCCCGAGACCATAACAAAATTGGAAAGCACTACCACTTACGGTTTTGTGGAAAGGAACAGCAGTAGTACGGTTTGGAACATGAGCCTCAAAATGGCTTTGCGTCTGTTTGAGATGAATAAAACCAAAGAGAGAGGTGGCCGGGTGCAAACGGGACGAAGAAGCGTTGCGGGAGAGTGAAGAAAAATACCGCCGCCTTTTTGAGACCATGGCTCCGGGTGTTATTTATCAGGATGCCGATGGAACCATTTCATCAGCCAACCCGGCTTCAGAGAAAATTATCGGCTTGACTGTTGATCAGATGAAGGGCAAGACCTCCATGGATCCGAGATGGAAAATGATAACAAAAAACGGCAGGAAAGTACCCGGAGCCAAACATCCTGCCATGATAGCTTTGCGAACAGGGAAAAAGGTCGGCCCGGTCACCAGAGGCGTCTTCATTCCGGAAAAAAATGCATATGTCTGGTTGTCGATTACAGCTGTTCCTCTATACCATCGCGGCGGGAAGAAACCGTTTCAGGCTTATGCCACATTTGAGGATATTACCAGGCGCAGGCTGGCAGAGGAACAACTCAAAGAACGTAATAAAGAGCTATATGCTTTTTACAGCTTGTCCGGGATCATTGATAGGGAAGACATTACTCTGGATGAAATATATCAGGAAGTTGCTGAGATTTTGCCGAAAAGCTGGAAATACCCTGAGATCGCTTGCGCAAGGATAGTGATAGATAACCGTGAATATCGTACCGCAAACTTCACGGAAACGAAATGGAAGCAATCCGCACCCGTCTATGTAAACGGGATAGAGGCAGGCAAGATCGAAGTGGGCTATATTGAAAAGGTCCCGGACAAACGCCGGCATCCATTTCTGCCGGAAGAGAAATGGCTTATTAACGCATTTGCCGAGAGGATTGGTTACATCACCAGTCGTATACGGACCGAGCAGTCCCTGCGGGAACAAGAAGCATTAAACAAGGCGATCATGGATCACCTTCCCATTGGCATAGCGGTTAACGCGGTGAATCCCCCTGTAGAGTTTCGGTACATGAATGACAAGTTTCCTGAAATCTATCGGACGACAAGGCCGGCGCTTTCAAAGCCGGATGCCTTTTGGGAGGCGGTTTATGAAGACCCCGAATATCGCCAAATAATTAAAAAGCGAGTATTGGAGGATCATGAAAGCGGTGACCCGGAACGAATGTACTGGGAAGATATTCCGATTACCCGGAGGGGAGAAGGCACGTATTACATATGCGCCAAAAATATTCCATTGCCGGAGAGTCAATTGATGATATCCACAGTCTGGGACGTTACCGAACGCAAACTTGCCGAAGAAGCATTGATAAAACATCAAAAGCTTTTAATAGAAACACAACACATCACCGGGGTTGGTGGCTGGGAATTTAATCCGGTGACTCAAAAGATATTCTGGACCGATGAAGTGTACCGGATTTATGGCGTTTCGGAGGACTACGACCCGAGCAATGTGGAAAAGGATGTACAATTTTATGCCCCTTCCGACCAGGATAAAATTAATAACGCTTTCAGACAGTTGATTGAAAACGGTACTCCTTTTGACCTTGAGCTGCAATTCATCACCGCTCAGGGTCAGCACAAGTGGGTGCGAACCGTAGGCAGGGCCGAGTATGATAACGACAATATCATTCGTGCGTTCGGCAATATTATGGACATCACCGATCGCAAGCTTGCTGAGAATCAGATACGCCGTAACCTTGAGGAAAAAAATGTGCTGCTTGCCGAGATTCATCACCGCGTGAAAAACAATATGGCGGTCATTTCCAGCCTGCTTGAACTTCAGAGCGAGTTTGCTGATCTGCAGGAAGATACCGAAAATCTGCTTTTTGATACAAAAAACCGGATCCAATCCATGGCCATGGTCCATGAATTGGTTTACGAAAACAGTGATTTTGCTGAAATAAGTGCTGATAAGCTGATTCAACGTCTGACGGATCATCTGAAACAGATTTATCGGACACAGGATAAGGACACTTCCATTCAGATCCATTCTGATCCAATTATGCTGGACGTAAACAAATCGGTGCCTTTCACTCTTTTGGCCAATGAGGTGATTTCAAATGCCTTCAAGCATGCCTTTACGGATCACAAATCCGGAAATATCGATGTGTTATTTGAAGTGGAAAAGAACGGGTATCGATTCGTGGTTGCGGACAATGGGAAAGGCGTACCGGATCACGGGCAACTCAATAATCCGAAAAGCCTGGGTTTCACTATCATTCAGGGGCTGGCTCATCAGTTGAAAGGGCAGCTTGAATTTACATCCCCGCCGGAGGGGGGACTCAGAGTGATATTGTGGTTTCCCGGAATGACAAAGTATTGAATCGGTTCGAAATCATCAATCACGGCACGGAACCGGCCCGGCTAAGCGGCATCACCCATGCAAACGATGATGGCTAAAGAGGCCTCATGTAAATGACGGATTTATTGAATGTTTCAAGAATTTTAGGTATATAGGGTTATACTATGATGTTTGGGATGCAAGAGAAGTGTGATCTTGAAAACAAAATGAGCATTTGCCAGGCACAGTCGAAATGTCAGACCGGCTGAGCAAATACCTACTGCAAAGTCACACTATACTTCGGGAACCAGGCTTGCATCATTTGATAGCTGAATGCAATCAGCGATGAATCACCCTGTAAAACAGGGTGTTGAGAAACCTCACCAGATGGGTTTCGGCTTTAAATAATCAATGGAGAGTGCAATTGTAACAGCACGCACACCGGTATACGATTCCAGAATGAACCACACCCATGCTGTCCCGGGCGCGCTGACATCAAGATTCGCAGGTTTGCAGTTCCAGGCCGCCATGGTCACGGTGATTAGAGAGAAGGAAATCCCGGCTGATAACTAACGGAGAACGTGGCTGCACGCCTCTTTTGACCTGAAAACCTCCTTTTTCAGAGGTTGTATTTAAGTATCCACTAATTTTTCCGGCAACAGTGAAAAATTCCAAGGCATTCACTCCGCTTCTGGCCGTTTTCATTTTATTATTACTGCCAATGACCCTGCTGGGGCAGGGCGCTTTTTTCCTTGATGACAACGCAGTTACAATCCGGTGCCCGGGTGCGGAACCGGGTGATTCAGGCATGGTAAACGGGATTGAATATGAGGCTGTGGATCGTGATTTGCTGATTCAGCGAAGAGATGAAGGGGCGGACTTGAGCAAGGTGTGTACAACTCCGGTTACCAATATGCAGGGTATCTTTTCCCGGATCGATTATATCATCTTTAAGGAGAGTGGTAGCACTGACACCATTAACGGAGACGGCAGCACAAGTAATAAAACAGATGAAGTTCGGACGATTACAAACGAAATAGATTTCAATCCGGATATTAGCAGCTGGGATGTCAGCAATGTAACCAGCATGGCACGCATGTTCGAAGAAAACTACATGTTCAATAGAGATATCAGCAAATGGGATGTGGGGAATGTTGTCAACATGAGTGGCATGTTTGATAATCATGCCAATTTCAACAATGATGGTATTGGATCTTATTTCAATCAGGATATTGGTGAATGGGATGTCAGCAATGTGATGAATATGAAAAACATGTTTGAAGCGGCAGTTGATTTCAATCAGGATATTGGTCAATGGGATGTCAGCAATGTGACTGATATGAGCTATATGTTTCGCAATGCTTCTTCATTTAACCGGCCTATAGGAAACTGGGATGTCAGCAGTGTGACTAATATGACCTATATGTTCAATGCTTCTTCATTTAACCGGCCCATAGGAAACTGGGATGTCAGCAATGTGACTGATATGACCTATATGTTCTGGGATGCTGATTCTTTCAATCAGGACATCAGCAGCTGGTGTGTATCTAATATTCCATCAGAGCCGTCTGGTTTTTCAACCAGTAGCCCATTGATTCCTGAATACAAACCCGTTTGGGGTACGTGCCCGGATGTAAGTTCGGCAGACTTTACCCTCTCCATATTGGTAAGCGATACGTACGGGAACTCCCGGGAACTAATTCTGGGAACAGCGCCAGATGCCACAACCGGCTATGACGAGCAATACGATGAACCAGCTCCTCCACCGCCTCCGGCCGGCGGCTTTGACGCCCGCATCCGCTTTGAAGACTCGGATTATTTCACTTTCTATCAGCCTGTGACAACCGAACAGACCAAATGGACACTTCTTTTTGCTCCGCGTAGCGGCTACGGGCCAATCACCCTGGAGTGGAGCCCTAATGACATTATATATACAGAGGGTGAACTTCTGCTTCGGGATCCATCGGGTGGCGATATAATTCATGTGAATATGCGCCGGCAGAGCAGTGTAACCATTGAAGTGGAATCTGTTACAGGGCTCGAGCTGGTTCATATCCTGCCTGTTGACGTCCCGCGACAATTCGTGTCAGGCTGGAACATGGTCAGTCTTCCGGTGGAGCAGGATCATGACAGTTTCAAAGACCTGTTCCCCGATGCCCGTGACAACACACTGTATAGCTACAGCGGTACCTACCGGAACGAGCAGGTGCTGCAGTACGGCCAGGGCTACTGGCTGAACATGACTGAGGCTTCTGCGGTAACCTTTACCGGATTGGGTATCAGGGATGTCACAGTGGACCTGATAGATGGATGGAATCTGATTGGCGGGGCAAGCAAAGCTTCAGTGATCGATGATCCGGAAGGCATAGTGATTGCCGGTACACTGTATGGATACGACGGGGCCTATTTCATCGCCGAACAAATGGATCCCGGTTGGGGCTATTGGGTGGCCGCCGGTCAGCAGGGCACGGTCACCATCAAGGCCCGGCCCGAAGGCTCCTCGGAGGAAATCCTGCAGAGTCCACTGGCATTTCCGAAAAACCTGCAGCGCCGGGGATTCCACCGCATTACACTGCGCAGCGGAGATCATGCAGAGCGTATCCTGTACTTTGGAGGACGACTTGCCCGGGAATATCACCCCATGCAGCTGCTCCTGCCTCCGGTACCGCCACAGGGATCGTTTGACGCACGGCTGGCCGGAGGTCGTTGGATAAGTGAAGACGACGCCGTTAGTGTTGTCTTGCAGCAAGGCAATGAACCCGTCAGCCTGGTCATTCATGGTGAAGGACGGTATGATATACAAATGTGGTCGGGCAAGGTCGATCGTGGACATCAAACCGTGTATTCGGGAGAGCAGGTGATATTGGCCGGGGATCTGTCAAGACTGACCCTCTCCGCATCAGATATTTCAGAACCCGAATTGCCCATGGAATTCACCTTGGAGCAAAACTATCCAAACCCCTTCAATCCTGGCACCCAAATTCGTTATGGCATACCCGAACGATCTCACACACAGCTTGTAGTCTACGATATAACGGGAAGACATGTGACGACACTGGTAAATGAGCCACGAGACGCCGGATACCACACGCTGAATTTTGATGCGACCAGACTCGCCAGCGGGGTGTATATCTACCGGATTCGGGCCGGAGAATTTTCGCAAAGCCGGGTTATGGTCCTGACAAAATGAAATGTACATGACCGGGCTGACGCCCGGTCACACAGGCGCATGATTAAATACTGTCATGACATTTCACTTCGTGACCTTCGGTTCATATGACCGCTTGAAACAAGAATTATAAACACATGAATACATTCCGTATATTTTGCCTCGGTACAATATTGCTGGCCTCATATTCTTCTTCACAGGCTCAGGCATTGTCGTTTTCACTCCCCTTCGAAATGCATTTCGAGGATGTATCAATGACCCTGGTTATAGGCATGGACCCGGACGGAGCGACAGCGTATGTCGATGGGCTGGACGCCCTGGCCCCGCCACCACCACCGGATACCCATGCTTTTGACGCCCGTATTCGGGTCAATAATGTCGACTACTTCACCAAGTATATGCCGAACACACTTGAAACGAAGGAGTTCACCTTTATCTATGCTCCGTCGCAAGGGGTCAGCATAACCTGGGACCATGAAAGCCTGTCGGACTATGGCACATTCACGGTTACCGATCTGGATGATTCGGTCAGTGTGGACCTGGAAGAGTTCGGGGGAGAGCTGGTCCCCTCCGAACTGGGATCGTTGGTTCAGTCCACCCGGACATTCATCATCCGGGTCGAGCCGAAGCCCGCAACTGGGCCTGTACAAAGGACCGTCAATCTGACCGGCATCGAGGGTTATCGCATGCTTTCCAGTCCGGCAGCCACCGACTACGAGACTCTGCTGGCTCCACTCTGGACGCAGGGTCCCACGGGCTCCGACAAACCGGGAGAAGAAGCGAATATCTGGACCTGGAACTGGTCCGGCGAAGGTCAAGGATGCTGGTCTCCGCTGGCCCGGATGCAGGACTCGCTTGTCCCCGGTTCGGGTTTCCTGATCGATGTTTTTGAGGATGATGATCCGGATAGCCCCGTCGGTTTCCCCAAGACGCTCATGGTCGACGGACCGGAAAATGAGGACGGAGTGGTGGCCGATGTGAACTCGCAGGCCGGGGGCTGGACTCTTCTCGGAAACCCTTTTGATGCGCCGATCCGCTTCAATGACCTGACACGCCGGAACCTGACCGATGTGATTTACGTATGGGATGTCAATAACGATGAGGATGGCAGTAACAGCGGTGACAACGGGGATACGGATCCTGGCGCCGGAAGCTGGAAAACCTACTCATTATCTGCCGGGGCAGGGGATATCAGCGATGGCATTATCGCCGGTTTCCAGGGATTCTTCGTCCAGAACGCGGATGACGGTGAGTTCGGAGTGACCTTCCCTGCATCGGCCAAAACGACCGGAGGCAGCTTTTATGGCAAACAAGTTTCGGCCGATGTGATCCGCCTGGAGCTCAGCGGACAAGGCATGCGTAATGCGACCTGGCTGAGCTTCCCGGAAACAGGCTCGTTTGAAGAGCTTGCCGGAGATGCGCACAAACTAATCCCACTCTCGCAACATTATGCCCTGCTTTCCGGGATCAAAAACGACAACCCCTACGACATCAGCATCCTTCCGGTCCCGGGAGAGGATTTTACATTCCCGATCAGCGCGGAAGCGACCATCGGCGGCAGGTACACCCTATCTGTGACAGACTGGAACGTTTCATTCAACGAAACGCTGTATCTGGAAGACCGGGTCACACAAAATGTGGTAATGCTCGGTTCCGATACGGATTATAAATTTGAGCTGGATGTGATTCCAAATAATATTGTAACAGACCCGCCCGCGTGTGTCAACGGTGCCCCGGGCAAGTGGCCGGCGGATGATCAGCCGCGGTTCGCCGTCACCACCAGCGCAACCGTGCACAGTGAGGTGTCGGCAGATTTGCCGGCGGAGTTGACGCTTTCACAGAACTCCCCGAATCCGTTTAACCCGTCCACGGTCATAACATACACACTGCCGGAACAGATGCACGCCCGTATCACGGTCTACGATATTACAGGACGCCGCATCGCCACACTGGTCAGTAAACAACAATCACCTGGCAGCTACGACGTTGCCCTGGATGCCTCAGGGCTTTCCAGTGGCGTATACATATGCCGTCTGGAAGCAGCAGGAATGTCGCTGACCCGGCTCATGACCCTGATCAAATAAATATCACATGTTCCTGAGGTCGTTAGACGCTCATTTGACCAATAACATCTGCCTGCTTTCCAAAAATTCACCGGCACGGATATGATACAGGTAAACGCCGCTGGAAAACCGGTCACCATCAAAACTGACCTCGTGAATCCCGGCATCCTGACGGGCGTCAACCAGTGTTAGCACACGCTTTCCGAGAATATTATATACATCCAGTCTGACATTTGCCGCTTCCGGCAGCGCATAACGTATAGTGGTCTGCGGATTAAACGGGTTGGGATAGTTTTGGTCCAGGCGAAACTCTTCCGGTATATCCGCCAAATCCGCCGGGGTGGGTATCTCGCTGTTAACCACAGCAAATATAGAAAATCCGGTGATGTCCTCTGCATAGACAAATTGCTCTTCGGTGTTCACGCCCGACGTGTAGGCTGCCTCTTCCGGAGTGGACCAGGTCTGGTTCCGGTAGCGCCAGATCTCCAGCGACTCTTCGTTCATATCGGCCACTGTTTCCGAATTATAATGGAATCGCAAAGAAGTTACCAGCGGATCTTCAGCCTCGCCGGACAATTCGGTAATTTTAACATATCGTTCCAGATACGTATGGTCTTCCGGCCATTGGGCGGGAGGATCAGCTTCGGTGATTATGACATCTCTTGCGTTGAATGAGATAAGGGTCTCACCCAGCGACATGGAATCAACCGGATTATTTTCGGCGCCGTTGCAAGTTATAAAGTCGGTTTCATTGTCATATAAGACCAGATTGCTGAGCATATTCTCACTGGCCCCGCTTCCGAGCTGAATCGCCACTCCTTCAATATTATGAATATACAGGGAATCTATTTTAGTGGAGTCCGTGTGCAGCGACATACCGTTTCCGGTTGAGGAAATCGTAACATCACTCCACTGATTGTGATAATTAACGGTGTCCACCTGTATGGCGTAACCGTTACTTTCATCTCCTGCTCCGGATACGGCTACCTGTTCAAAGGTATTGTAGTGGTTCTGATCCGAAAGATAGATCCCGCTGGAATCACTTATTTGCACCGATATATCATGGAACAGATTATTCCGGCTCATGTAATTGAGATGAATACCATGCGATTCGTTTCCATCCAGAACAATGTCACGGAATTCATTTTCTTCGCTGACGGCAATATACAGGCCGGACCGGCGATTTTCCGTAACGTTCAGTCCCTCGAAATGGTTTCCGGTGGAAGGATCCCCGGATTCGCCGTTGCCGGAGACAAAAACCCCCTTCTCATTGTTATAGCGAACATCTCCATCCAGAAAGGTGTTTTTGTGAGAATTATGAAGGGAAATGCCGTGAACGCCATTGGAATCTGCAACGAAATTTTCGAATGTGTTTTCTCCGGCATTCCAGTCAACCATGATGCCATTTTCATCATTATCTCTGGTCACAAAGTCGCTGATGGTGTTTTTTCCGGCATTCATGATTACCAGACCTTCGTTGTTACCTTCTACTGTGATATTTTCAAGAGTGTTTTCATTCGACTGGGCGATTCCTATGCCGAAATTCCAACCGGTTATGGTGAGATCCCGGACCTTGACGTTATCAACGTCCGATTCAAAACCCACTATTTCCAGGCCGATCCCACTTCCCTCTCCGCTAATGGTGTGATCGTTGCCGTACAGCGTTACATCGCTTGTCGAGATAGAAATACAGGCATTCTTTCCTGACGATGAAATATCGTCTGTGATATGATAGGTGCCTTCCTGTTCGACTTCCCGGCATTCGGTGATATTGAAAAACTCGTCCGGATCAATGATGACGGCGGACACCGAGGCGCTCTCATTGTGACTTTGAACAGTGACAATTCCTTCGCCGGCATCCTCGCTTCCGGTATCCCAAACCAGGGTTGTTTTTTGGGTATCACCTCCATCCAGTGTTACTTCAATACTATCGACCGCCTCATCCTCAAAATTCTCAAGGAAGATCTTTTGAGTTCCTGTTTCGTCACCGATGTTTTCAAGACTGGCTTCCACCTGTAGTTCTTCGCCAATTTCCACGGGTGAATTGGTGGATATCCCGGTTATTTCAAAGTAGACGCCTTCAATAGGTACCTCTTCGAGCCAGGGGTCAAAGCGGATCTGCGAGGTTACATCGTCACCACCTCCGGAGGCAAAAGTATTCGTCTCCGGATCTCTGACACTGCCACCTGGCCCGTCTGCGGCGCCCCACCAGTTATTCCGGGCATCCAGATCGGAGTCGGCACCACCGAATCCGGAAGCCGCGTCGTAATCCACCCCGACCCCATTGCCCTGGATAATATTTTCGGTAATAACCAGATTATCTTCTCCATCCGGCTCTTCAGAAACCAGGATACCGGTATTTTGATTATCTTCTATCATATTCCCAATAACGAGGAGATTCTCTATTTTTCCTGTCGGCATGAATTGATCCTCCGCCACGCTCAGCTCAATCCCGTACCGGTTTTCTGAAACAGTGTTGCCACGAATCACGGTACCTGTGTTATCCAAAAATGAGTGCTGCTCCCAATAGATGCCGCGATTCTGGTTATGCTCCAGAGTATTGTTCAACACCCGCAGAGAGTCGTTATTAGCGTTTCCGGACAGGTGCGCTCCATCCTGGCTGTTTTTGCTAATCAGGTTGTCTTCAACCAGAATATCCTGGGCCCTCCGGATATATAAGCCGTGTGACTGGTTGCCGGAAAACTCGTTCTCGTGAATATGGAGCAACTCCCCGTCGTCAACCACAAGCCCGTCTTCGGAATTGCTCTGAAAAAGGTTTCCGGTGATAAATAGTCCTGAGCTTGACTCTTCCAGAAAAGCGCCGGATTTGTTGTTGGCTTCAATCCGGTTTCCGGAAATAGCCAGGGAGTCATGGTTTTCTGAGTGGATGCCGTGAAGAGTTTGGTCGGTGATCGAGTTGTCATCAATGACAATGTTTACAGACCGGCTGAGATGTATGCCGTGAGTTTCATTGTGCGAGATCTCGTTGGATGTCACATCATTGCCGGCAGCATCCGCCAAATATACACCATGACCGGTTTGATGACTAAACGTATTGTCGCGGATTGAAGAAGCGGAAGACTCTGTCAGATAGACACCGCTTCGCCCGTTTTCTGATACTGCGTTTTCCGATACCACAATATCTTCGGAGTAAGCCACATGGATTCCATCCACCCTGCTTTTGGTAATCTGATTGTCTGCAAGATTGGAGGATTGGGTGTTGATCAGATAAAGACCGTGTTGAATGGCGTTATCCACGCTGTTTTCGAATACGTCCACATCGGTGGATTCGAGAAGCCGGATACCCGTTCCTTCGATGTGTTCGGGTTCTTCAGAGAGTTTGTTTTTTTCGGTTTGTTCAGGTTCTTCGGAACGTTCGGTTTCATCAGTGTCTCCGGTCTCGCCGGGAAACTGAATCGTATTGCCGGATGCTTCCGATTTGGTGACGTGTGTCAGGCGGATAGCGTCCCATGAGGCATTGGTGATCGTGAGGTCCGTGACGGTAATATCTTTGCCAAAGGCTACCTGAACCGGAACTGCCACACTGTCGATTGTCAGTCCGCTCACCTCGTAATTGTCCACCCCTGCGATAATGACCTGTCCGGGATTTGACGGGATCGTTACGTTTTGGTCTCCATAGTTGTGATAAATATCCAGCCCGTGAACCGTATTATCAGAAAGCGTGTGGTCATAATGAACCGGGTCATCACCCTCCATAAGCACACCCCGTTCAAAAATGTTCTCGTTTAATGTTACAGCGTGGGCGTGATCCAGCAGGAGATCCACATCCTGGCCCTGGAAATCGTTCGAAGTCACGGTCACGTCGGTCAGTCCCGCTGCCAGCCGCATCCCGTAAATCAGATTGTTTTCCAGTGCATTGTCCTGCAGGGTGATGTTTTCGGAGTCGGTCAATAAAAACCCGGTCTCATTTTCATTCAGGTCGTTGTTTGACGCCAGGGCTCCGCCGGCATCGTCGAAGTAGATTCCGGATATCCGATTGTCGTGGACATGGTTCCCGGAAATCATGGAGCCGGTGCCGTGATCGATGATGCCGTGTTCGCTGCCGTAAACGGTGTTATTCGCAATCTCGGCATTCAGTGCAGCCTGCCAGAGGATTATTCCCGAGATTTTACATTCGGTAAAGGTGTTATCCTGTATAATCACGCCGGTGATTTCATTACCATACGTCTCGCCGGTACCGACGGAGATTCCATACTCATCAAGATCAGAAAATTCGTTGCCGGTAGCCGAAAACCCGTTAACGGCACGCAGCCAGACCCCCGAATCGCTCTGGTATATCTCATTTTGGCTTATGCTCACATTTTCTGAAAACGTGGACTCAATACCGTAATCGGGGTTATCACCGATGGTATTGCCGGAAACCGTCAGAAAATCGCTGCTTCCTGCAGAAATTCCGTTATCACCGTTGCCTGATATTATATTGTCCTTTACGGTAACATGGTCACCGCGAAATATATTGACACCATGCGACCCACTGTTCTCAATCGTATTATCACGGATCTCTGTATGATCGACGGTATCCGTTGGCCCTGTATCTCCGGTCAGCCGGATGCCGTCAAAGTCATTGTTCACAATGGTATTGTTTTCAATAACCGTATGCTCGGATCGCCTAAGACTGATTCCTACCCCTTCATTACCGGTTACGGTATTTCCGTAAATGGTGACCTCTTTGTTAGCGGGCCTGAACTGAACGGTCGACTGCCCCAGAGCGATACCGGACCCCCGGTTGTTTATGATGTCGTTCTCGCGGATCATTACATTGTTTTCCGATGCTTCGACCAGCAGAGAACCCGAACCGTTACCCTCCAACGTGTTTTTTTCCACTGTGGTCTGGGTTACGTGATACAACCGGACAGCCCGGCGGTTCCCTCCGGTGAAGGTGTTATCGGAGATGTTTATATCATCCGATTCCGCTACCATAATTCCTTGATGTGACTCTATAGCTGTAAAAGTATTTCCTGTCAAGGTTACTCCGGAAGAGTGCCAGACCGAGAAATCTCCCCAGAGGCTGGATGTCTGTGAACTCTGATCTGCGGTGTTATCCGAAACCGTTACATTGCCCGAGAAGAACACCTGGACCGGCAGGTGTTGATTTTCAAAATCAAGTCCGGTAATGGTGACGTTCTGGGATTTGGCGATAATGACCTGTCCCGCGTCATCCGGGATATCCGGGTTATCGACTCCCTGTGAATAATGGACCGGGCGATCATTGATGGTGTTTCCGGACATGGCATAGCTGAAATCTTCGGATTCCGTCTGTCGGTTAATGCGCGGATGGATGCCGTTTGTCATGCTGTTGTTCTGAAACGAGCTGTGCCAGGCGTCCTGCAGCTCCATATCAACGTTGTTGTGGCCCGCCATCTGGTTGCCGGTGACACTGGTGGCGATAGCATCCTCCAGATATACTCCGCTCCGGGAGTTGTTTTCGATGGTATTATCCTCGATCGTAACCGATTCGGTATCCGTCAGCTTCACTCCAATGTTAACCGTGTTCAGGATGTTGTTCCCCGATATTGTCACGTTTTCGGAGTTGCGGACACGTATTCCCGAGTAGTTAACGCTCGTGCTCGGACTACCGTTATCGATGATATCATTATCCTCAATTGTTGCTCCATCGGCTTCATCAAACAGGTGGATCGCCCATCTTTCGGTATCCTCGACAAGGTTTCCTGTGATTTCAGCTACAAACGATTCCGCAACATGAATGCCGGCGATTGTATTCCCTATCGCTTCAGAGCCCGAAATCCGGCTGTTATGGGATTCTTCGGTAATCCGAAAGCCGGAGCCATTGTGTTGAGCTGTGGCGTTTTGGATCGTGACACCGGTTGAGTTGCGGATGGCGATTCCGGTGCTGAAATCATCCACAATCACGCCATCAATGACTGTACCTGAGGCATGATCAATATTAATGCCGTTACTTTGACCGGCGGCGGCACCGTTGAGAATCGGCCGGTCTTCCGGATCATCTGCCACCAGTGTGATGTTTTCGGTATTCAGGATTTGTACATCTTCATCGTAGGTGCCGGGCATAATGCAGACAATATCACCCGGCCCTGCTTCATTCACGGCGTCTTGAATAGATTCATCGGACGCAACCGTTAAGGTACAATCATTATTATTGCCGGTGATTACCAGGGAAAAGTTCTGCCAGCCCCCCTCCAATGACTCTTTGTGTGTCACCTCGACGGTGTAATGTCCGGGGTCGGGGGCTTCAATGAAGACCTGCTCAACATTGTCCCGGTCGTTATCGCCGGTAATGGCGGTTGCCGACGGATTGGACGGATTCAGTATATACGGCTCGTATTCATTGCCGTCATCATCGATCAGACGCAGATCCAGGTCGTTGACCAGCATGCGGTCGTCGGCATCGAGTGATGCGGAAACCGGTTCCCCGGGCGGATCGGTCCAGGCGATGGTCGCTCTGATGGGCTCCTCACCGTCACTCCAAACCTGGTGTTCATACGTTTGACCGTTGCTCAACGTAAGCTCTTGTATGTGGTCAAGAGCCGATCTGTCAAAATCCTCACTGATCACTTCGGCGGCCCGTTCGGCATTGAGCAATCCCCAGCCATTGCGGTAATCAGGCCCCTCGGCGTCTACCTCATCGGCGGTGTGGATAATGAGTGATTTGATAGTTGAAGCCCTCGGGTTTTCACCGTGTAGGTTGTTGTAGTGTTCCTGGAGCAGAGTCACGGTACCGGTCACAACAGGCGTTGCCATAGAAGTGCCGTTTGTGCTGAAATAGTGGTTGTTAAACATCGCCCCCGATGAGTAAACTTCATAGCCTTGCGCCACGATGTCCGGTTTAATCCGGCCGTCGTTGGTTGGTCCCCAACCGCTGAATTCGGTCATCTCGCTATCGCTCTTGACCGCTCCAACCGTCAGAATGTTCTTGGCCGTGGCACGTAAACCAAGCGACATGTATCCGTCATCGCCACCGTCCGGGTCACGATTAACACCGTCCTCTTCCTCGATAAGTACCCAGTCCTCTTCACCGGGATCATAAACATAATGATCCGTCGGCTGCTCTTCCGGAGCGTCGTTACGGTCATTGCCGGCAGCCTTTACGATCATGAAATCCGGGGCGTTATGCATGGTCTCATCCCACTTTTTGGCCTGGCTGTTGTAAAACCCGAATCTGTAATCCTCGGTTTCACTCACATTGATGTTTCCATGCCAATACCAGGCGCCTTCATCCGAATTGTAGTTCCATCCGGTAATTGTTCCCCAGGAATGGTTGGCAGCCAGCATTCCACCGGCAGCAGCCTCCTGTTGCTCACTGACATTACTTTCTGTATCATATGCTTCCACAGTTGCTTCCCGGGCCATGCCCTGTGCATCAGGGTCCACACCGGAGGCGATCATCGTTCCGGCTACATGGGTCGCGTGTTGGGTGACAGAGGCATCTTCATTCGCGTGAGTAATCCGATCTTCCAGCTCATTGTGCGATTTTAACGGAACTCCGGTCTCCCACATGGATATGGTCCGGCCTGTGCCGGTCAGGTCCAGCCCGGCACTTCCTCCGGGCCAGAGAGCATCTACTGAACTGGTTTCGGCGGCGTCCAGGTTATGAGTTATATGATAGACCGGGTGACCGAGTTCATCCATTTTCTGAAGTACAATGACGGTTCCGTCCGATAACTCCCGCCGGACCGGCTCCCCTGTTCTTTCGGCCCATTCGAGCGCCTCGGTATGGCGGATCTGCCATTCGGCCCGGCTTTCTCTTGCAAGTTCCTGAAGCCGGTTGATCTGTTGATCGGTTTGGGCAAAAGCACCGGTATTGCCGATTACCAGGCCCATTAAACCAATACAATACCCCACACTGTATTTGTTTCGCATATTACTCTATGTTTGATGAACATGGTGGAAAAATGGACATAAAATCATAATAAAAAATAAAATGTGCAAAAATAGTTTATAAATAATGATTTCAGCATACATACTTATAGAGATACATCATAATTAATACCTTTTTATTCAGAATAAATAAGGGCAAAATTCCTTAAACTACATTATTTGCACTGTAAACATTACTGACTTTACAACAAAAATATAATCGTAAACGCATTTTACGCACTACGCTAAAATCAGCACTTCCTGTTATAAACAGACATATTCCACTCCCTGGTATGTATCTGTAGCCCTGTTTTTGCGAAGAAAAGCTCAACTATTTTCTTTGCAGGAGTACCGGCTTTTCTCTATAATGCAAATCATGCAGCATATATTAGACAAATTATATTTGCACATGTTTTGCATATCATATTCGTGACTTCTTACATCAAACACCAAAAATACACCGGCAAACGAAACCCTGGAAAACAGCAATAATGCAATGTCCGGTATAAGACACAGTTTCTGAATTTATTACCAGTAAACACACTGTAACACCACTGAGGCGGCCGGAATGAATCCGGACGTTTCATCACACCAAATACAGGATCCTGCTATGATAAAAAATATACTGACCGGCACAGCGATACTGCTTCTCTTGCCTCTGGCAGCATGGAGTCAGTACTCGGTTTCGCCGTCATCACATCACTTTCAACCGCAACAGATCGGCATACCCTCCGAATCTCAGGAATTCGTCATCACAAATGAAGGAGCGGAGTCGGTGATCCTTTCTCCGGAAGAGATCGCTATTGCCGCTCCCGCAGAACAAAGTGTCTCTCTCTCCTTTCTGAGCATTAATATCTGGTTTGACAATGAAGACTGGCCGGCTCGTTTTGAACTGATGCTCGAAGAGATCCGGGAGTTGGATCCGGATATCATCGGATTGCAGGAAGTGATACAGCGTCAGGATCTCGACAATCAGGCCATGCAACTGGCCGACTCTCTCGGATACTATTATTATTTTAACTCGGTCGATGCGGTAAGCAGAGATACCCGATTCGGAAATGCCATCGTATCTCGATATCCGATAGAAGAAACCAATTTCCGTGCGCTGGAACCCCTTGACGCATACCGCAAAGTCGTTCATACGCGTATCTCAGTGGATGGCAAGGCACTGGATGTATATAACACCCACCTTCACAACCCGGGTGACGCTACAGAGACGCGAAAAACGCAGATGCGTGATATGCTGGATTTTATTGATGAAACAAGTACAACCGACCTTGTGTTTGTAACAGGCGACTTCAATGCCAATCCGGATTGGGAGGAGATGGATGTGATGTACGAACGGTTTATCGATGTTTATCCCATTTTCCATGAAAATCACCTTGATCCGGAGCACAGTACACTGAACTACCATCTCGGTCATTCACAACGACGCATTGATTATGTTTTTTTTGAAGAAAAAAGCAGCGATTTTTTGAATCCAGTTTCTGCAGAAATTGTACTTGATGAACCGGATGAAAATGATATTTATCCATCCGATCATTTCGGTGTGCTGGCCAGGTTCGATGTCAGCTGGGACATTGGCAGTTTCGGACTGCTTAACATTCCTGAGCCTGTAGAACTGCAACCGGATGAAGAAGTCAGCGTGAATGTCGCGTTTCAACCGATGACCGTAGGGCCAAAAGAAGCAGTGCTGAAAATTGCCGACTTGGAAATACCCCTGAGCGGAGAAGGGTTTGACGCTACCATCACCTCGCTTCCCTGGAACGAGGACTTCACTGATGTGGATGAATTTGACCTGCCATTCGGGTGGAGTTCCAATGCCGAAAACTGGTACGTTTTCAACTCCGATTATGCCGGCGGAACTGCGCCCGAACTGGTGTTCTGGTGGGAGCCGGAACAGGAGGGGCGGTTTTATGTAAAAACTCCTCCCATGCGGACTGCCGGCCTGGACAGTCTCACTGTCCATTTCAGCCATCATGTCGATAATTTCGAGGATCCCGGAGAATACGACTTGCAGTTGGTAAGCATTGCCGGTGATGAAGAGTTTCTGGTCAAGGAGTGGAGCGATCCCGAAAATATTCCGGCAGAGGAGATTTCCGTACGCTTGTACCGCGGTGAACATGGGGTGGGACACGATCAGCTCAGGCTTGCCTGGGTATTCGACGGCCCGTCAAACAATATCGTCCGCTGGGCCATCGACGATATGGAAGTGGGCGCCGAACCCACGCTTGTAATAAATCCGGAAGAAATTGCATTCGGTTTGCTGGAACAGGGAGAGGTTTCCGACTCCGTAATGGTCACAATGACCAATATCGGAGGAGGAATCCTTGAAATCACTCCTGATGACATCCGACTGACAGGTGAACATCCCGGACAGTTTGCATTGAATAATATCAGCGAAACCACGCAGCTTGCAAGTGAAGACTCGGTGTTCGTCTCCGTCCGCTTTGCGCCCGATCAACGCGGTGATATGATGGCCGGCCTCAGCATTCTGAACCTTCACATTCCATTGTCCGGCCAGGTATTTGATCCCGGCTCCCATATAGAACGGTATATTGACCTGAACCTCATGCGGGGTGGATCCGATGATGACAGTGAATTCAGCCGCGTTCCCAATCCGGATCCCGATGATGTCAACGACAGTGAAGAGGTGGTTCGTTTTGACAGAAGCCGGCATGGTGTCCCCTGGGGCGGTTTTTTCGCCTTCATGCCGGTTCCGCTTGATCTGAGCGAACAAAAATACATCTATTTGGATGTCTGGAAGCCGCGAATCAGCCCGATTCGTTTCAAGGTTGAGGATGGCGACACACCGGATCTGGAAATCGAAAGCATGGTTCCCCAGACCAAAACCGAACAATGGGAAACGGTCGTATTTGATTTCTCGGAAAAAGATGGCGAATGGAATGTTATCGCTTTTATGCCGGATTTTGCCAATCCGGTCGATCTTGATGAAGATATCGTCATCTATTTTGCCAATATCCGCCTTGGTGACGAACCGGATATAACCAGCGCCGAACCACGGGCCAATGTACCTGCAACATTCCGTCTGGAGCAAAACTTTCCGAACCCGTTCAATCCGGCCACCAACATTGCATTTCAGATTCCACAAAACAGCCCTGTGTCATTGGAGATCTATGATGTGACCGGCCGCAGGATCGCCACACTGGTCGATGAAAACCTGGAGGCGGGATATCACGAAGTTACCTTCGACGGGACACGCCTGGCCAGCGGCGTCTACCTCTACCGCATGCATGCCGGCGATTTTGTACAGACCAGGAAGCTCATGCTTATCAAATAGTATCAAATTACCCCCCCGGAGGTATATCTCCCGTGAATATATAACCAATCTATAATACGGATGAGTGGTGAGTTGAACCGTGCCGAATCCACTTGCATGTAAAGCGTTATTAAAATTTTATTTGCGTGACAGAGAAATGTATCATATCTTAATAAAAGATAAAGGACTCTTAAATCATATTAAAAGTTCTTACGGTTTACCCTCAACTTAATTATCTATTACCATGTTACTCTCAATTATCAAACCCATTGCCAGAGTTTCTTCGCTGACGGCGATTTTTACACTCTTGGTATTTTTGAACACCTCGCACGCCTGCGACTGGTGCAACAATCAGTTTTTTATGGAACTGAATTCAGATCGGGAAGGTACGCTGGTCGCTGATGAGCTGCTGGCCTCCATAAGGGCCCAGCACGACTTTGAAGAGCTCGCCGCACGCGCACAAATGGAGACTTCCGCATCCGCATCCGCAAGCGCATCTTCCGGCGCCGCGCCGGTACCGGATAATTTTATCGACATCATTGAACGCGATAACAATCTGGAAGCCCGTCCAACAGGTTATGTGCCGCAGGATACCGAACCCGATGAGCGGGTCCGGATCACCCTTTCGGAAGGAGAAGTCTATCTGGGCAACGGGGTCATGTACGAAGGATTTACCATTGACGGAGGCATACCCGGTCCCACCATCCGTGTGCAGGAAGGCGATATTGTCGAATTCACAGTGGTAAATGACGGATCCATCGATCACGGCGCCTCCATCCATACGGCCTATACCCAGACTTCGAAATACCTGGGAGCCATCGCTCCCGGTGACAGTTCCACGGTTGTATTCCAGGCCAATCATCCCGGCGTTTACATGTATCACTGTGCTCCCGGCGGTCACGCTATCCCCATGCACGTCATCCTGGGCCAATACGGCATGATGGTGGTCGAGCCCAAACAGAAGTTCAAGCTGGAAGAGGAACTGGGCAGAGGTCCCGATGTTGAAATCGATATCACCCAGCACGAAATATACGCTTCCGGAAAAGACGCCGTAACCGGGCAGGGTCACCCCCTTTATACCACATTTAACGGCAAACTGTTCCGGTATGTGGAGGAGCCCATCATGGCCAAGCCCGGCGACTATGTCCGTATCAACTTCCTGAATGTCGGTCCCAACCTGCTGTCCACTTTCCACCTGGTAGGCATTATCTGGGATTACGCCTACTGGCAGGGAAATCCTGAAAACCGTATGACGGGCGGCCAGTCTGTCACCGCCGGTCCAACGGATTCCTGGACCGTTGAATTCCGGGTTCCGCCGGATGAGGGGGCTTATACCATGCTTACACACGCCGTGGGTTCGGCTTCCCGCGGAGCTATCGGCCTGCTTATGGCGGATAACGAAGCGGAACGCACTCCGTATACCAGCCAGCAGGGGCCCGTTCACAGTGAAGAGGAACTGGCTGAATTCAGGGAGAAATCGGTTCGGACGATAAACTCTTCAGCGCCGGGATCCCCCGAAGTAGATGTACCCCGGGTGTATTCCCAAGACACCGAAGAAGTGGTCGTGCAGATCATCGGTAACTCTTTTTATCCCAAAGTGGTCGATATCAAACCCGGCACCACCGTTACATGGGTGAACGAAGATGTCTTCTCGTATATGGAGGGAGAGTTTTCGGGTATTCACAATGCGGTGGCCACAAGCGGGCCGGATATTTTTTCTTCTCCCCTGTTAACACATGGCGAATCGTTCAGCTATACCTTTGAAGAGATGGGAGAGTATGAATACATTTGCACACCCCACCCGTATATGAAGGGGATTGTCAGGGTCTCCGAACCGTCAACTGATGTTATTGCCACATCCGGAGTGCAGGCGGCACCGGCAGGGGTCAGTATTATCGCCCTCGTACTCGCCGCTTTTGCCGCTTTCCTGGGCTTCATAGCAATGATCAAACGAGCTGATGACTGATTATGACAGCCTTTTGAACAGCTTTTCTTATCCATCCGCATATTTTCTTTTGAACACCCTCACCATAGTGCTGTCCTGGTGAGGGTGAGAGCCGGGACTATACACAAGCGACAGCAGTAATCTGCCGGAAACATTACGGGGTGAAAGGAACAATGCTGTTTTTGCAGTTTATTAGGCCAAATATTGATTACATTATGGGGAGTCCTGTAACATCTTCTCATATTGTAACCCATGCATATATCTGCAACAAGAAAGGAGGACACATTTCTTCCTGATCCGACCCGGGTCATCGCACGCTTCTTTTATACCACCGATGAAAGAAGCACAAATATTGTCCGCCGGGTATTGGCGATGCCGGACCATGAAGTGGATTCCGTACTGAACCATGTATTGAGAGGGTTTTCCAAACGTCATCGAAGCATAACAACTATTCTGGAAGCCCATTTCAATAAGCTCACACACTTGTTTGAACAGCTGGAAATTAATCCGCACAAGATCAACCGCAAGCGGAAGATGCTGCTGGGCTCCTACT
>SLOL01000032.1 GCA_007132495.1 Balneolales bacterium | reverse complement strand
TACCTCATAGACATCTTCATCCGCTACAGCCTCTCCGCCGGTCATGTTATTCAAAGGAATGACGGTCTCCGGATCTTCAAAATCCTCAATGACGATGTAGTTTTGTGCCGCTACCTGCTGCCGATGACGAATACCGAGCAATATTCAACCATGTTGATTGAAGCGGGAATAGGTAGCCGCTTGCAGTCCTCTATTGATCTTTGGGGCGGTCAGTCATTTACACACAACGGCCAGGAACACACCATACCTGCAACAGATACCGACTGGTACGATGAACTGCTTGGACCAAGGGGCGGTATGGCTCCTGTGATGAATCATTCTCTCTCGGTACGCGGCGGAACAGATCGAACCACCTATCATGTTGGCGCCAGTTACACCGGCGAAGATGGGTTGTATCAGGATGCCGATCACCTGTGGCAAAGAATCAATCTAAGGTCGAATGTGAATTTCATGGCATATGACTTTCTGGATCTCGGCGCAAGTTTTGCCTTGAGTCAAAACAGAACCGATGACCACGCCAGTGTCTGGAGTTCGATGTATCATGCCGTTCCAACCATACCTGTTCGTCATTCCGATGCGGAAGACGATTTTGCCGGGGTTATTGATGCGGGTTACAACGTAGGACCCGTAAACAATCCGGCGGCATTTCTCTATTTCAGCCAGGGCAACTGGAATTATAACCGATCACTGAATCTCGATTATAATGCGTTCGCGGAGATTCGGTTTTTGGGTGACGACAGACTGGAGTTGCGCTCACAGTTCAGCCACTCCATCGGCAGGGGAGACAGCAGAAATTACAGTCCGCAATATTTCATTGACGACAAGCTCAAAAACGATAATTCCAGCCTGAGCAGAAACTTCAACAATTCAAGTACCATGCATCTCGATAATACACTCACGTATCGGGATAGTTTCGGTTCTCACAATCTGACGGCCATGGCCGGTAACTCCATCCGGATGTACCGAAGCGTGGGAATGAGTGGTTCGGCGGCCAATGTGCCGGGCAGACATGAACATTGGCTCTATATACACAATGCCGAAGATCCGGATCCCGAAAACTTCTCGGTAAGCGATGGCGGGGATAGTGAGATGGGTGCATCTTTCTTCGGCAGGATGATGTATAACTACGAAAACCGGTATATGCTGAATGCCACCCTCCGGGCTGACGGCACCGACAAATATACGCAGACATGGGGTTATTTCCCGTCATTGGGTGTAGGATGGCTGGTCAGTCAGGAAGATTTTATGGCGAATCAGACACTCTTTGATCAACTGAAGATCCGGGCAAGCTGGGGACAGTTAGGAAACGAAAATGTACCCAGAGAGTCCGGAACCAGGGCAATCACCACCGGAACGGGGGTTTCCTACGCTTTTGATGATCGATTTACAGCCGGATACAGTCCAAGTATTTTCTTTAACACGCTGGTTTGGGAGCTGACCGAAGAGTATAATGTCGGTATTGAACTCTCAACTCTGGATTACAGGCTTTCAGCCGAAATCGATTGGTTCCGGAAAATAACCAAAGATGCCGCCATCTGGACCAGTAACCTGATGGGACAGGGAGGTCTGGTAAGAAACCGGGGGGAAATCCTGAACACCGGGCTTGAGTTTGTGGTGGACTGGCAGGATCGGGTCGGAGAACTTGGTTACGGCATCAGCGCCAACCTGAGTACGCTCCACAACGAGGTTCTTGATCTTGGTGGCGAACCCTACATTCAGGTTGGAACCACACAGCCCTACCGGTCCGAACCCGGACACCAACTCTATTCCTGGTACGGTTATGTGGTTGAAGGGGTCTATCAAAACGAACAGGAAATCGAAGAGCACCTCGATACAGACGTTCACTCCGCGGTAGAGCCCGGTTTTTTCCGCTTTGAAGATGTTAACGGCGACGGAATCATTGATGAAAATGACCGCCAGCATCTTGGAGCCAATATCCCGAAGTTTACCTACGGGGGCCGTATCCAGTTTGAGTACAGAAATTTCGACTTAACCACCTCGTTTTATGGGGTGTACGGAAACAAAATTTTCAATGCACTCAGAGGCGGAAGAAGTCACCACGGGGATTACAACTTTGAAATGGATCTGTACGAAAACCGATGGACGGGCGAGGGCTCAACCAATTCCTATCCGTCAGCCGAAGGACTGCTGCACGCCTGGAATATGAACAACTTGAATACCTTTCTCGTGGAAGACGGTTCCTATTTCAGAATTCAGAACATTACGCTCGGTTATACTTTCCAGGATCTGATTCCGGGAAGTGAGTCCGGTTCCACGGTACGGTTCAGGATTACGGCTCAAAATCCGGTTACCATTTTTGGATTTAATGGATTTACACCTGAAGTGAGTGGTGTAGGGTCGGCAAGTGGAATGAACCCCATCCCGCAAAGCTTTACGGCCGGTGTAAACATTACGTATTAAATGTAAATACCAAATAATTTTGATAAAATGAACAAGTTGAAGAATTCAAGATACATAACAGTAATGTTTGCACTACTTCTGGCATTGCTTGTTATGAATAACTGCGACGATTTCCTGACAAATCCGATTGAGGGTCAGGTTCCCGTGGATGAAGTCGATTATACCGATGAATCAAGAATGTATGAACCTGTTTCCGCCGTATACGCAGAGGCTGCAAGTAATACATTGAACCACTGGTCTAATCAGTGCATGATCCGGTTCAGAAGCGACTTTGTATTTAAAGGCGCCCATGCCGGGGATCAACCCATCATGGAGGATATACAGGACTTCCAGTACGAAACAATGAGAAATGCCTGGTTTGTTAACAATCTCTGGTCACAGCATTTCGGATTGATTGCAGAGGCGAATGCCGCCCTGAGGGAGCTGGAACAGTTCGGCGAACACACCACCGATACCGCCAGGCTCCGGCAATATATGGCGGAAGTGAGATGGTTCAGGGCCATTGCCTACTGGAGAATGATGCGCTTCTACGGTGATGTGCCATACTACAATGCCGATATGGTAGCAGCTGAACTGAGGTTGTCTCCGCGTGAGGAGGTTTATGAATACGTCGTTAGTGAATTGACGGAAATTCTGGATCATCTCTCCGACGAGCACCCAAGCCATATGTCTCCGAGACCGGGATCCGTTACGAAATGGGCGGCACACATGCTTTTGGCAAAAATAGCCGCTGATTTTCAGGATTATTCTTTAATGCTGGAGCATTCCGGGGCTATCGTTCAGAGTGATTTGTTTTCACTCTATCCGGACTACTATGATCTGTTCAAATACGAAGGACAGCTTTCCGATGAAAGCATCTTCGAATTGCAGTTTACCGACTTTGGTCAGTCCGATGGCCCGACCGGAGGAAACATCGATCAGTTCTATGTATTCGAGGGGATTAAGCAAAGCGGCGGAACCAAATTTGACGGCAGCTCCTTTACCGGAGGCTGGGGTTTCTCAATGCCCGCACAGAAATATATCGATCTAATGGAAGATCGTGGTGAAACTGTCAGATATGAAAGAACGATCATCCCTCAGAACACCGCGACTCCCGAAGGCGATTCCATAGGCCATATTCCGGCTGACTTGCAGAACCTGCTGGATCGTTACAATGATGAAGGTCGAGGTGTTGCTGAAAAATACTTCTTTAAAACGTATGTGCCGTACGCTGAACAAACAGAAGGCAGGCACCAGTTCGGCGGCTATAATAACGTAAGGATGTTCCGTTATGCCGAGGCACTCCTGCTTTACGCGGAGGCACTGATTCACCAGAACGGACCGGGTGCCGGCGATGAGTACATCAACGAAGTACGAGAAAGGGCCGATATGCCTCCCATCTCGGGAGCAACCATCGACGATATACTCGATGAAAGGGCCGCGGAGCTGACTTTTGAATGGGGCGGTGACCGGTTCTTTGATCTTGTGCGGCTCGACCGGGCGGAAGGTACCATACCTCACTTCCGAAGTGGTGACCATGAATTCTACCCGATTCCGGTTGCGCAGATCGACTTGCAGCCGGGGCTGGCAGAACCGCCTGTGCCGGGAATTGAACCGCCAACTCCGTAACTTCGGATTTAACATCCTGACATAAAGGGCATCTTTAAATGTTATTTAGAGGTGCCCTTTTTTACGACCATTGCCCGGTTTTTGAAACGCCCTGTGCGACTGCCTTTCTTTTATCGAGGCACTTTCCTTTACCTTTCAGGTTTGAACCGGAAACATGATATCCCCCATTATTGATGATACCATACAGAATGTTGAACAAGTTTTTTTACTCCATCGCCCTCACTCTTCTTCTTTTCGGATGCAGCAATTCGGTCAAAACGGAAATACCTGATGAAAACAATGGTGAAGATGAGAAATTGACCGATGAGGAACTGCTTGATCTGGTTCAGGAGCGAACTTTCCAGTACTTTTGGGATGGTGCCGAACCGGAGTCGGGGATGGCCAGGGAACGCTACCACATTGCCGGAGACTTTTCCCGTCATGTTGTTACCACCGGCGGATCGGGATTTGGAATAATGGCACTCATCGTCGGGATGGAACGCGGTTTCATTACCCGCGATGAAGGTGTCGACCGGCTTGAGCGCATTATAAACTTTTTATCCGAAACCGACCGGTATCGCGGCGCATGGCCGCACTGGATGAACGGCGAATCCGGAGAAACGGTGCCCTTCAGTGATCTTGACGACGGCGGTGACCTTGTGGAGACCGCCTTTATGATTCAAGGGCTGTTAACGGCCAAACAGTATCTGCTGGACGGCAGTGAACGGGAAAGGGAACTGGCCGGAAAAATCGATGAGTTGTGGCGCGATGTACAATGGGAATGGTACCGCCGGGACGGACAGAATGTACTCTACTGGCACTGGTCGCCCAACCACGGATGGGCGATGAATCATACGATACGGGGATATGATGAAGCCCTGATTGTATACGTACTGGCGGCCGCCTCTCCCACGCATTCCATTCCACCGGATGTTTATCATCAGGGTTGGGCAAGAAACGGAGATATCAACGCAAGTACCACAGCTTACGGTCATGAGCTGACACTGAACCATAACAACGCAGGACGTTACGGAGGCCCGCTGTTCTGGGCGCATTACTCCTATCTTGGCCTCGATCCCAGAAACCTTGAAGACCAATATGCCGACTATTGGGAACACAATGTCAACCACACCCTCATCAACAGAGCCTACTGCATCGATAACCCCGAAGGCTACGAGGGATACGGTGAAAACAGTTGGGGGCTGACCGCCAGTTACTCGCCGGACGGATATTCCGCTCACTCTCCATACAACGATCTCGGCGTAATTACCCCCACAGCCGCCCTGTCATCCATGCCCTACACCCCCGAATATTCGATGGATGCCATGAGATATTTTTACGAAGAACTCGGGGGCAGGCTTTGGGGAAAGTACGGTTTTTACGATGCCTTCAGCGAAACCGAAAACTGGTTTCCGGCCAGGTATCTGGCCATCGATCAGGGCCCGATTGTTGTGATGATTGAAAATCACCGCACCGGTCTGCTTTGGGATCTGTTTATGCAGAATGAAGACGTGCAGAACGGTTTGGACAGACTGGGATTCAGTTATTGATGAATAAAGATATTCAGAAAATTCCACTCGTATTATTATTTACTGCTGGTTTTCATGTTGGCAGGCTGTGAAGCTGATTCGGCGGTCATCGTGTCGTGGTTGGAAACAATAACGACTCGCTTGAAATATTCTCGATTCGTCCCTGATAACACCCCTTGTCACAAAATTGCACCAGTTTGTCTGTAAGTAATCGGTATGAGCACGCTCTTATAGCTGTAGCATGTCGATAAAGGGATACACATGTTTCTTGATGAACGGGTGACAGTCTGTGAAAGGGCTGTTATCCCTTAATAACGGAACCGGGAACAAGCAGTGTTGTTCCCGGTTCCGGAGGAAATCGGATCGACAACTAATTCGCTTTAACAAGGATCAACCTGCATCCTGCTCAATACCATTCGAAGCTGCAGTCAAAAGGCGCGATGAGCACCGAACTCAGCGTACTTCAAATTCGGCCTCGAGCGTCTCTTCCACATTGGGTCCGACGAATACCCTGACCGTCCCCGGCTCGAGAACAGGATTCAGTTCCTGATCGAGATAGTGCAGTTGTTCGGCTTCCAGATCAAATTCCACAGTCTGTGTTTCGCCGGGCTCCAGGGTTATGCGGGCAAAATCGCGCAGTAGTCGCACAGGCTGGGTGACGCCGGCCACCATCTTGCGGGTGTATAGCTGGATGATCTCGTCCCCGGTAACATCCCCGGTATTGGTGACATCGACCGAAACACTCAGGTGACCTTGATCGCTGATTTCCGTTTCACTCAGGTTTAGATTGTCATAAGAAAAGCTGCTGTAGCTTAACCCGTAGCCAAATGGATAAAGCGGCGCGTTGGGGGCGTCGATGAATTTGGAGGTGTAACGTTCGTCGGGATCCATCGGTCGGCCGGTTTTCTTGGCGTAATAGTAATTGGGGATCTGACCCACATTGTGCGGCCAGCTGAAGGTGATCTTGCCACCCGGATTGTGATCGCCGAACAGCACCGACGCCATGGCATCCCCGGCCCGGGTTCCCCCGTACCAGGCATTGACAATAGCCGGAATGTGCTCATCAGCCCATCGGATATCCAGCGGCCGGCCGGCCATCAGAACCATCACCACCGGCGTCCCGGTTTCATGAACAGCCTCCAACAGCTCCTGCTGCATGCCCGGAAGGTTCAAGGTGGTGCGCGATG
>SLOL01000122.1 GCA_007132495.1 Balneolales bacterium | reverse complement strand
TGTTTGTTCAGAAGCTGTTTATGTCTTCGAGCTTCCGGGTCTATGTCAATCGCGATATTGTCGGGGTGGAAGTGTCCGGTGCCGTGAAAAATATCATGGCGATAGCCGCCGGAATCGGGGAAGGAGCCGAACTTGGCGACAATGCCAAAGCGGCGCTCATTACCCGCGGACTGACGGAAATCAGGCGTCTCGGTATCCGGCTGGGTGCTTCCCAGGACACTTTTTCAGGCCTGACCGGTGTCGGGGATCTCATTGTTACCTGCACCAGTGTACACAGCCGGAATCGAAATGTAGGCTACCGCATCGGAAAAGGGGAGAAACTGGAGGAGATCACGCAGTCCATGAATATGATCGCCGAAGGAATTAAAACAACAAGATCGGTTTATGCCTGGGCACAATCTCTCGGTGTTAATATGCCCATCACAGAAAAAGTTTATCAGGTACTATTCGAAGGAATTTCTCCTGAAGATGCCGTTTATGCACTGATGACCCGCGATCCAAAAGAAGAAGTCATTTTTTAGTCAGAAGTTCGTTATATTGATAATGTTGCTTCTTTAATGTTTCAAACAGACGCATTGGATTATGAATCAGTACGCCCCGATCCACAGCTCCATGAGTCTGCGGGACCTGAAAAATCTCATTCGTTCCGGTGAAGGCCTCTCTCTTGAATTCAAAAGATCCATCTCCTCACCGGAAAAAATCGCCCGCGAAATAGCCGCTTTTGCAAATACGCACGGTGGAAATCTGATCATCGGTGTGGATGATGATCGTACCATCATCGGTGTCGAGAGTTACCATGAACAGGATTTCTATCTGGAGCAGGCTGCCCGTGAACTCTGCAGCCCCCGGCTCAAGTACCGGATGGAAGTCATTCCATATAATGCCCGTGAAATTCTGCTGGTCTATATCGAGGAGTCCGAGGCCAAGCCGGTTACGGTACAAAACGGCACTCGTGATGCCGTCTATATTCGGATGGCAGACCAGAGTGTACGTGCCAGTGATGAAATGGCCGAAGTGCTTCGCTGCGAATCTTCCGACAAGGGTGTCACATTCCACTATGGAGTCAATGAACAAAAACTCTTCCGTTATTTGAACGAGTATCCCAATATCACGGTCGAGCAGTACTCAAGCCTGGCCGATATTAAGAAAAAAAAGGCGTCACAAATTCTTGTGGACCTAACCAGTCTGGGAGTACTCCGGCTGGTCAAAAAAAACCAGACGGATCTTTTTACACTTTCTATTTGACACCCGGCCAGTATCCGGCAGCCTTAACAGGCGACCGCGTCCTTGATGTACGTTTGGTTTAAAACGCCCGGTGGGATCGGTTTTACAATCTTTTGCGGCTCCGTTGTCCGGGAACTTCACATTGGGGATAAATAGTTGTATATTTGGAATCTGTATAAATAGCGGAAAAAGGATGCCCGCAAGACAGCGGCGTCCGGAAAATTCATCAGAAGTTGTTTTATGGATGTAGTAAATAACCTGGATTATAAAGAAGAAACCGAAACGCCGGTTGTACTTACGGAACGTGCAGCCAGGCAGGTTAACAAAATTGTCAAGGACGAAGAGATCCCGGGCCATCACTACCTTCGGATAGCCGTCAAAGGAGGTGGCTGTTCCGGACTCAGTTATGCTCTGGGCTTTGATGAGTGCACCGACAGCGACAAACATTTCACTACAAATGGCGTGGAAGTTATTGTTGACAAGCGCCATGTTCTCTATCTAAGCGGTATTACCATTGACTTTCATGATGGACTGGATGCCCGGGGTTTCGTATTCAACAACCCGAATGCTACCAGTACCTGCGGTTGCGGGACATCGTTTAGTGCCTGAAACTATTTTATGGATGACTTACTGAAACTGTTGCATTCAGAGTCGCATGCTCTGGAAGAGGAACTCGTGGGTCTGCGGCGCAGGCTGCACCAGCATCCGGAGACAGGGTGGTCCGAGTTTCAAACGGCAAAGACTCTGCAAAAGCATATCACCGATGCCGGACTCCCCACTCCTTTGGGGATGGCGGGTACAGGATTTTACCTTGATATCACCGGCAAGGAGGAGGGACCGATGATTGCCTATCGGGCCGACATGGACGGGCTGCCTATACAGGATCGCAAAGAGGTGCCTTACGCTTCCACCCGGACCGGTTATGGCCATCTATGTGGACATGATGTACACAGTACCGTAGCTACCGGTGTGGCAAGGCTGCTTCACCGCTATCGCAGCGCACTTAAGGGAACGGTGCGTGTTTTCTGGCAGCCGGCCGAGGAGGTCACACCCAGCGGAGCGCCCAGAATTCTCAAGGAGGGAGTTCTTGACAAGACAGAAGCAATCTACGGCATTCACTGTGATCCGACGGTGCCGAGCGGGTCGTTCAGTGCGCGATCCGGACCGGAAACCGGTTCATTCGACACGTTTGAAGTGACGGTGGAGGCTCCTTCAACATCCCATTCGGCAAGACCTTACGAGGGCAGGGATACCGTATGGATTGCCCACCAGATCATCCAGCACCTCTATCAAATGATTGGTCGTGTTACCGATGTCCGGAAACCGGGCGTCCTGTCGATCTGCTCGATACACGGCGGAGATGCCTTGAATGTGATCCCGCATCATGTCTCCTTTGGCGGCACCTTGCGCACCATGGACGAACAACTGCGCCAGAAGCTGCGTGAATATGTACGTGACATCACGGAAAGTATCGGTCGGATGAACGGCGTCGAGGCCGAAGTTCGTTTTGGAGGCGGCGCTCCTTCGGTGATCAACAATGACCAGCTTTACCGCTTTGTTCGCGGTATAATCAGTGCGCAGCTGGGAGATGGCAGATTTGAAGAACGGGAGCAGAGCATCGGTGCCGAAGATTTTGCTTATTATACCCAAAGGATTCCGGGACTGTTTATGAGAGTGGGTACGGCACACAACCCCCAAACATCATATCCGCTGCATCACTCCTGTTTTGATGTCGACGAGCGGATTATACCCTCCGTTACGGCACTTATGACCTATACGCTTATCCGCCATCTGGGAGATCGCGTGCTGCATGCCCGGCCTTATGTCAGTTCTGCCGAACCATTGCTTTCTGAGCAATAGCCTCGATCTCTTCACGGCTGAACACATACTTTTTGTTGCAATAGTGGCAGACCAGTTCCTCGGTATCACCCTCCATATCCTTCAGGTCGTCGGGATTTACCAGGGAAAGAGACCTCCGGAAGCGATCTTTTGAGCAGCGGCAGAAAAAATCGACAGGGTAGCGGCTCAGCTCTTTTACTTTTATGCTGCCGGCAATGGTACTTAAAATGTCATCCAGAGATCCGGATTGCAGCTGCTCCCCTATTTGTGGCATGGTGCGAATATTTTCCTCCAGCTCCAGGGTCTGCTTGTTATCGGCACCCGGCAGTGCCTGAACAAGAATGCCACCGGCCTCGGCGACATCGCCCTTTTCATCCAGGGCTACATCCAGCGAAACGGCGGATGGGATCTGTTCGGATTGCAGCAGATAATGGGCAAGATCCTCGTTTACATTACCGCGACGCAACTCCACGGTTCCGGTAACCGGTTGGGCCCTGTTATAGAGTATTTTTGAGACACTCAGAAGTCCGATGCCCAGGCCGTCACCCAGGGTTTGACGGTTTTCCAGGTCTATTTCCGCATCCGGTCGCACAGGGTAACCACGCACCTCGCCGTGACTGGTAGCCTCGGCGGTAAGGGAGCCGACGGGTCCGTTGCCTTCCATCTTCAGCTGGATCCGTTCCTCGCCTTTCAGGTTGGAGGCCAGCAGCAGTGAAGCGGTCAGGGCCCTCCCCAGCAGCACGGTGGTGAGCAGTGACAGATGGTGGTTTTCGCGGGCGGTACGTGCGATTTCGGTAGATTTGACGATTGCCAGGCGATGATGTCCGTCTTCGGTAATCGCCAGAAGAAGCCGGTCGCGATTTAAAAAAGTATCTCTGTTCATTTTTTGGGTCCGATGGAATAGGAGATGTATTCACAGGGTATCGAGCCGTTCATAACGTTGAATATTTTACCGTATTTCATGGGCACCGATTTTTTAAACTCCGGGTCAGGGGTGATAAAGTAGGCTTTATAGCCCCGCGCTTTGTACCGTAACACCTGTCCCAGCTCCTCATACATTTTCCGGAGTTCTTTGCGTTCCCCGATATGCATCCCATATGGCGGGTTGGAGATGATCACGCCGTTGCCCTTCGGGATCCAGAGTTGCTGGAACGGTTTGTCGGTCAGGCGGATATTGCGGGAGAGCCGGGCCGATCGGATATTTTGCCGGGCCACTGCGATCATTTTCGGATCGTGATCACTGCCGTGAATCCAGTCCACGTCCCTGAGCTCCTCTCTTTTGGCATCGCGCATCAGTCGATTCCAGAGGGTTTCGCGGAAGGTTGGCCAGCGGCGAATTCCGAAATTTTCGTTCATCAAACCCGGAGCACGTTTTTTGGCAATCATGGCCGCTTCGATGACCAGGGTGCCTGATCCGCACATGGGATCGACAAACGGGGTTTGAGGATCCCACAGGCTCATTTGGATGAGGCCTGCGGCAAGCACTTCGTTGATCGCCGCTTTGCCGGTCTTCTGGCGGTACCCCCGCTGATTCATGCTGCGACCCGATGCGTCAAGTCCAAGGTGGGCGGTCCCGTCATTGGACAGGTGCAGATTGATACGAACATCCGGGTCTTTGGGATGGACACTCGGACGCATGTCGTATTGTTCGCGGAAACCGTCGACGATGGCATCCTTCGTCTTTTGCGCCAGAAAAACCGTATGATTCATCTTTGGGTGGAAGGTGACCACATCCACAGCAAGGGTGTTTTTCAGTGTTATATAGTTGTGCCATTCAATCGATTTCGCCCAGTCGTAGAGCTCATCTTCGTTTTGGATCTTTGCTTCTTCCAGGCGGACCAGTACCCGGATGGCTGTCCGGGAGTAGATAAGGATTCGATAAAGCGTCTCTTCACCGCCCGCGCAGGAGACGCCCCGTTTGCCGATGTGGATATCATCGGCGCCGAGGGTGCGGAGCTCATCCGCAAGAACCTCCTCCAGACCCATAAGGGTCTTCACAAAAAGCGGAATGGAATCAGATGCAAAAAGCGACATGGAAAAAAGAATGTGGTCCTTGAATCAACAGGCAACCAATATACGCTTTTTCCCGTCCCGGAAGAATGGGTAACAGGAACCCGGATTCTTGATTTTCCGGTTATCTATTTGAATACTTTTACTACACAGATTTTCGTACATTGCGGGCAGATAGCAGAAGAATCGCACATACGATAACAGCAGGTGAAGTGGTTATATATTCAGGCCGGCAGAACAACTTTTGTCAGCCTGACTACCGATTTACATCGTGGCACAATGGCCTGACCGCCATTCGCCTTTTCATGATAAAAAAAACAAGACACATACCATTATGTCTTTCCGATGGAACTATGTCCAGCCGGAACATGAGGAGGCTATACCCAGACTACAGGAAGAGCTGGGTGTTCCGCGGTCTATTGCCCGCCTTCTCGTCATCCGGGGTATTACAACCTTTGAAAATGCACGACAGTTTTTCCGGCCTGATCTGAATCAGCTGCATGACCCTTTTTTAATGAAAGGCATGGAAGAGGGTTCTGACCGCCTTGCGTCGGCTATACGGTCGGATGAGAAGGTGGTGGTCTACGGGGATTATGACGTAGACGGTACCACCGCTACCGCCATCATGCACACGTTTCTGAAAACGTTCGGGGTAGATGTGCATTTTTATATCCCGCACCGGTTCAAAGAGGGTTATGGAATCGGGCGCGACGGTATCGACTATGCCGAAGAACAAAAAGCTTCACTCATCGTCTCGGTTGATTGCGGGATCACAGCGGTAGAAGAGACCGAATATGCAAAAGCCAAAGGCATTGATCTGATTATCTGTGACCACCACAATGCCGGGGAAGTGATCCCCGAGGCGGTGGCGGTACTGGACCCGAAGCAGCCGGGTTGTCCCTACCCCTTCAAGGGGTTGTCGGGAGCCGGTGTCGGTTACAAGCTGGTGCAGGCTACATTGCGAAAACTGGGGCTGGCATCGGAAGTGGCGCATCCCTACCTCGATCTGGTAGCGATATCTATTGCATCGGATATTGTGCCGATTATCGATGAAAACCGGATACTGATGCGTGAAGGGCTCAAGCTGATCAATTCAAAGCCGCGCACCGGAGTCAAGGCGCTACTGGATCTGATCCAGCTTCGTGATGCCGAAATATCAACGTCGCATATTGTTTTTTCACTTGGACCGCGTATCAATGCCGCGGGCCGGATGGGCGATGCGGCTACGGCTGTCGCACTGCTAATTGCCGAAACCAGGTCAGAAGCCGGTGAATACGCCTCACGACTTGAGAAGATCAATTTCAAGCGCCGGGATACCGACACCCGGACCATGGGGGAAGCGCTGCAGCAGCTTGATGGCGGCAAAGGCTGTGAAGGCAGCTCCTGTCTGGTGCTGCACGATCCCGACTGGCACCTGGGAGTGATCGGCATCGTGGCATCCCGCCTGGTTGATCTCTACTGTCGCCCCACCATCATGCTCAGCACGGTAGACGGTATGGTTAAAGGTTCGGCCCGGAGCATCAACGGCTTCAATATCTATGAAGCCCTTAAACAATGCGAGGATCTGCTGGTGCAATTCGGCGGACATAAATACGCAGCCGGATTGACCATTGCCGAAGATCAGCTCGACTCATTTATTCAGCGGTTCCAGGAAATCACGGGCGAAATGCTCTCTGAGCAGGACT
>SLOL01000079.1 GCA_007132495.1 Balneolales bacterium | reverse complement strand
ATGCCCCAAACCATTGAAGCGATCAACCACGCCCAGGCCGGCGGGGTCCCCATTGTGGTGGCCATCAACAAAATTGATAAAGAGGGTGCCAACATCGACCGGATCAAACAGCAGCTTTCCGAGAACAACGTACTGGTGGAAGAGTGGGGTGGCAGCGTGCAAATAGCCGAGGTTTCCGCACACAGTGGTGCAGGTATCGATGAACTGCTCGATAAAGTGCTGATCGAAGCGGAACTGATGGAGCTGAAAGCCAATCCGGATCGCAAGGCCAGTGGTATAATTCTGGAAGCGAAAGTGGATCGGGGAAAAGGTGTTGTCTCCAATATACTGGTGCAGCGAGGTACCTTGCGTGTCGGTGATCCCTTTGTGGCCGGATCCTATTCCGGCAAGGTTCGGGCGTTGGAAAACGAGTTCGGTGAACGAATCGGGAAAGTGGGTCCGGCACAACCTGCCCAGTTAACCGGTTTTGACGGTATCCCGCAGGCCGGGGACAAGCTGGTTTCCGTTGATAATGAACGAACGGCCAAGGTTGTCGCACAGCAGCGTCAGCAGATCAAACGTGAACAATCCCTGCGCAAGGTGAAACATGTTACACTGGACGACATCTCAAGGCGTCTTGCCCTTGGTGAAATTGCCGAACTGAACATCATTATTAAAGGGGACGTGGACGGATCGATCGAAGCTCTTGCCGGATCACTTCAGAAGCTGTCCGATGAAGAAGTCAAGGTCAACATCATCCACACCGGTGTTGGGGCCATTTCCGAATCGGATGTTCTGCTGGCCTCGGCCTCCGATGCAATTATCATCGGTTTCCAGGTGCGCCCCTCGGCCAATGCACGAAAGCTTGCTGAACAGGAAGAAATTGACATCCGGCTCTTCAGCGTGATCTATGATGCGGTAGATGCGGTTCGTGATGCGCTTGAAGGATTATTGTCACCCGAGGTTAACGAAAAGACTGTTGCAACTCTGGAGGTACGCGATACGTTCAAGGTGCCCAAAGTGGGAACGGTGGCAGGCTGCAAGGTTACAGACGGCAAGCTGACCCGGAACACCCCGATCCGGCTTGTTCGTGACGGTATCGTTATTTATGAAGGTGAACTCACCTCATTGAAACGTTTCAAGGACGATGTAAAAGAAGTGACCAGCGGTTACGAGTGCGGACTCGGGATAAAGAACTACAATGATATCAAAGTTGGCGATGTCATAGAGGGCTATGTTGTCACCGAGACCAAACGGAAACTCAAGCAAGAGCCCAACGGATGAGTATCAGAACCGAACGCGTAGCAGCACTGTTGAAAGCGGATATCGGTGAAATCCTTCAACTTGATTATCAGCACGATGCCATGCTGACCGTCACCCATGTGAGGGTTTCACCCGATTTGATGCAGGCGCATATCTATCTCAGCATTCTGGCGACACAAGGGGATACCGCTGAAAATTTCGATTTTATCACAGAAAAAACTCCGGAAATTCGGAAAAAGCTGGCCTCCAGAATACGTCATCAGGTCCGGAGAATACCCGAACTGCATTTTCATCTGGATGATACCGCTGACTACGTTGAAAAAATCGACTCACTGTTTCGGAAAATACACTCCCGGGATGCTGATAATGAAAAAGAGGATCCGGAATCCGGGACTGATGACCGGCCGACGGACGGTGGACCCTCTGAAGATAATGATCAGGACTCCTGATAACGGAATATACCGGACCTGAGGGCAATGGCAGCACATCCACCATTACTATCCGATATCCCGCTGTATGACAAAGATCAACCGCCGGAACCGGGGAAGGATCATACACAAGGGGGACTGTTTTTAGTTGACAAACCGGCGGGTTGGTCCAGTTTTGATGTCGTGAAATTTCTTCGCGGACGTATAGGCACCCGAAAAACCGGTCATGCCGGGACATTGGATCCGCAAGCGACCGGCCTGCTTGTTCTCTGTGCCGGAAGGGCGACGAAGTCCATATCCGGAATACAGGAAATGCCAAAATGTTACCATGCGGTGGTGCAATTCGGAGCATCCACACCCAGCCAGGATGGAACCACCGCGCCGGATGAGCAGGCTCTCTTTGAACATATAACGCGAAATATGATCGAAGAAATGATCCGGTTACGGTTTACCGGCACTATTCGGCAGATTCCTCCCATGTATTCGGCACTGTGGAAAGGCGGCAAGAGGCTCTACAGTTATGCTCGAAAAGGCCAGGTTGTTGAACGGAAACCCCGGGAAGTGACGATCCACGAAGTCCAGATCCTGTCCTATGAGCAGGGGGTACTGGAAATGGTTGTGCGGGTCAGCAAGGGAACTTATATTCGCACTTTTGCCCATGACCTGGGTATCGCACTCGAAAGCCGCGCTTATCTGCACGATTTGCGCCGCACTGAAATCGGACCCTATGACGTTGCAAATGCCATGACCATTGAGCAGCTCCGCCAGGTTTTCTCTTGAGGGGCATGAATCTATGGATAAAAGTGTTTCGTTGATGTATGTTAACTGTTTGCATTTTACCCCATTGATATGAGCAAGCCGGTTTTTCTAAAGGATTATACACGCAACCCTTCCAATGTGCTGACCGTGGGTACATTCGACGGCGTACATCTGGGACATCAGGCGCTTATCCGGAATGTCGTTCGGCGTGCAAGAGAACAGATGAGCCCAGCTGTGGTTGTTACGTTCGATCCCCATCCCCGGGATATCATTACCCCGGCATCCACCGGGATCCGGCTGTTGACCACACTCAATGAACGCGCCGCTATTATGCGCAAATATGGTATCGATGAGATGGTGGTTATTCCCTTTGATCGTGACTTTTCCATGCAATCATCCGAGGAGTTCATCCGCGAATATATTTATTCCAGGATCGGTGTCAACACTTTTGTCATCGGTTACGACCACCATTTCGGCCGCGACCGCAAGGGCTCCATCCGCACACTTCAAAGACTTTCGGGAGAACTCGGGTTTTCCGTATATGTTGAAGAAGCGCATGAAGTAAAGCATACGACCGTCAGCAGCAGCGTGATCCGCAAGCTGCTTGAACAAAAAGGGGATGTCGGCACAGCCGGTGAAATGCTGGGCAGACGTTATGAAATGAGCGGCTCTGTTGTTAAAGGTCATCACAGGGGACGTACCATAGGTTTTCCAACGGCTAATATCCAGCCGGAAAACAAGCGCAAAGTTATACCCGCAAACGGGGTTTATCAGGTAGAGGCCGAGCTTAACGGAGACTTCTATCACGGAATGATGAATATCGGGATACGCCCCACCTTTGACGGTGATACGGAGGTGGTTCCGGAAGTGCACCTTTTCAACTTCAACCGGGATATCTATGGTAATACCATGAAAGTTCGTTTTGTCAGGCGTATCCGGGAGGAGAGGAAGTTTTCCGGACGGGAGGAGCTGGCCGAACAGTTACGCCGCGACCGGGAACAATGCCTTGCCGGCCATTGATGTGTATGATGAGGACCAACCTGTTATGTGATGGCTCTAATCCCGATTTAAACCTCCATGACGGTCACCAGATATTTGTAAATGGCAATAATATCACTTATTTTACTCCACTGTTAACATGAAACCATCAATCTACTTTAGCATTGTAACATCTAAAGCGGAGAATTTATACCAATGAATATCACAGCAGAAGAAAAGCAGGAAATTTTCAAGAAATTCGGAAATTCAGACGAAGATACCGGATCGCCTGAAGCACAGATTGCACTGTTTACCGAGCGAATCAACAGACTGACCGATCATCTTAAGACACACAAGAAAGACCATTCCACCCGGCTGGGATTGCTCAGATTGGTCGGGAAACGCCGTCGCCTGCTCAACTATAAGATGAAAAAGGATATTGAAGGATATCGTAAACTTATTAAAGAATTAGGTATCCGTAAATAAAACAATAAAAGGCACGATTAAGTCGTGCCTTTCTTGTATAAAAGCCCACATTGTTCATCAATATCCGGGTCCGTGATTTTCGGGACTTTTGCACACCATGGGATGAGATCCCCCCGGTTATTGAATTGTACGCCAACGAAGAAAGAAGAATAGACTAAACGATATGAAAGCTGATTTTAAAACGATTGAATACGCACCCGGCAAGGAGATGTCCATTGATGCCGGAAGACTCGCCAAACAGGCTAACGGAAGCTGTTTTGTACGAATAGGTGATACCGTGGTTATGGCTACGGCCACTGCTGCCCGGGAAGCCAGGCCGGGTCAGCCATTTTTCCCCCTGACGGTGGAATTTAAGGAGACCTTTGCGGCCGGCGGTAAATTTCCCGGCGGTTTTATAAAGAGAGAGGGACGCCCGTCCGAGAAAGAAATTTTATCCTGCCGCTTGATTGACCGGACCATCCGGCCGCTTTTTCCGGATGGCTTTATGAATGAAACCCAGATCATCTGTCAGGTATTCTCATCTGATGGTGAAAATGACGGTGATGTGATCGGAGCGGTAGGAGCCTCAATGGCGTTGACGCTCTCAGATGTACCTTTTGAGGGTCCGATGGCACAGGTCCGGGTGGCCCGCGTAGAAGGAGAGATGGTGATCAATCCCACGGTATCCGAACTCAAGGCTGCCGATCTGGAGATGATCGTTGGTGGTACTCTTGATAATGTTGTAATGGTGGAAGGTGAGATGGATGAGATATCCGAAGAGGATATGGTCGAGGCTATCCGCCATGCTCATGAGGCCATTAAGAAGCTCTGCCAGTTCCAGCTGGATCTGCGCGATGAGTTGGGCAAGGAGAAATGGGAAGATCCCGAGTCAACCATTACGGAGGAGCTTGACGCCAAAGTGCGTGATCAGGTGGGTGATCGTTTTGTTGAGATCAGCCGCCAGAAGCTGTCCAAAAAAGATTACGGTCTGGCGTGCAAGGAAGTTCGCACAGAAATGAAAGAAGCATTGGCCGAAACGTTTCCCGAACAGGAAGATGATATCTCGGAAGTTTGCTATACCATGCAGAAAGAGGCCATGCGCAAAGTGCTCCTTGAGGAGGATCAGCGCATCGACGGCCGGAAACCGGATGAAATACGTCCGATCTGGACCGAAGTCGGCTATTTGCCCCGTACCCACGGTTCCGCCATCTTTACCCGGGGTGAAACCCAGGCACTGGTGTCCGTGACGCTGGGTACCAAACGTGACGAACAGAATGTTGACACACTGTTTTACAGTGATGCCAAACGCTTTATGCTTGATTACAATTTTCCGCCATTCTGCACGGGTGAAGTGAAGATGATGCGTGGTGTTTCGCGCCGTGAAGTCGGGCACGGGAACCTTGCCGAACGTTCACTGAAAAAAATGGTCCCCCCCACAGAAGAGTTTGACTACACAATCCGTGTGGTATCCGATATACTGGAATCCAACGGCTCTTCTTCCATGGCATCGGTCTGTGGTGGCTCCATGGCATTAATGGATGCCGGTGTGCCGCTTGCCAAACCTGTGGCGGGAATCGCAATGGGAATGATTGTCGGCGAGGACAAGCAGGTGGTGCTTTCCGATATTCAGGGTGAAGAAGATCATATGGGAGACATGGACTTCAAGGTAACCGGAACGGCCGACGGCATCACCGCCTGCCAGATGGATATCAAGGTTCAGGGCATCTCCTATGAAGTGATGGTAGAGGCGCTCAAGCAGGCCCGTGAAGGCCGTCTGCACATTCTGGAGCGGATGGCGGAAACAATTTCCCAGCCTCGCGAAGAGGTCTCTGAATACGCACCTTCCTTTGTAAAAGTTGAGGTGGACACGGATCAGATCGGCGGCATCATTGGTCCCGGCGGTAAAGTTATCCAGTCCATACAGCGTGAAACCGGAGCTGAAGTGATGATCGAGGAGGTCGAAAACAAGGGCATCGTTACTATCTCCGCCGACAGCAAGGAGAAAATTGATGCGGCCATTCAGAAGATCAAAGGTATTACCGGCGATCTGGAAGAAGGTGAAATCTACACTGGTACCGTCCGCTCTATCAAAGAGTACGGTGCCTTTGTTGAAATCATGCCGGGTCGTGACGGCCTGCTTCATATTTCTGAAATCGATCACAAGCGAATCAACAAAGTGACCGATGTCCTTTCCGAAGGAGAGCAGATTGAAGTTAAATTGCTGAAGGTTGAAGACGGCGGGAAATTGCGGTTGTCTCGCAAGGCGTTGATTCCCAGGAACGATGAAAACTGATTAACTACGGGTTAATCATATGCCGGATTCCGGGACCATGTGTTCCGGAGCAGGCAATTTAGCTATCCGCAATCCAATGCAAGAAAGCGCCGTCAAAATATTGGCGGTGCTTTTTTTTCGTCAATTTCTCACACAGTAACCAATCGTCATTTTTATGAGCTCTCCCGATCGCATCCAAAAAACGGTCCTGCCCAACGGACTTAGAATTGTCACGGAATCCATTCGAACTGTTCGAAGCCTTTCGGCCGGAATCTGGGTTAAAACCGGAAGTCGTCATGAAAAAGAGCAAGAGGCGGGAATCACTCATTTTCTGGAGCACATGCTTTTCAAGGGCACCGAACGTCGCTCTGCCTATGACATAGCACTCAGTATGGAGTCGGTAGGTGGTTATCTTAATGCATTCACGTCTCCGGAGCTCACCTGCTATTATGCCCGATGCCTGGACACCGAACTGGATACCGCCCTCGATGTGCTCACCGATATGGTGCTGCACTCCCGTTTTCCGGAAGAGGAGATTGAAAAGGAGAAAAAGGTGGTCGTTGAAGAGATGAAAATGTACCGGGACAATCCGGAAGATTACATTTTTGAAGAGTTCCACAAGCAGCTGTT
>SLOL01000185.1 GCA_007132495.1 Balneolales bacterium | reverse complement strand
TTGCCAACATCATGATTGTGGCTGCCATAGCGGTGGCCGGCATGGCCGTGGCTTTTCCGGTGGGAATCGGCCTGGCACTGGTGCTTGGAGTGCTGATCAACTACATCGCCAGTCCGTATGGTAATCCGCTCTGGCTGTTTCTGGGGGTTGCATTGGTGGTCGGTGCCATCATTCTGTCGTCACTGGCGCACAAGCGGAATGCAACCGCCATTCAAAAGGTACCGGCCAAAGGTATTATCCTGTCGGTGGCCGGTGGCCTTTTCATGTCCCTTTTCTACTTTTTCGTCGCCCGCTCGATCGCCGAAAGCTTCCGGAATCCCGAGCCGGGTATGCTGACCCCCTATGTCGCGGTATTTGTTTTTACACTGGGCCTGCTGGCAAGTAATTTCATTTTCAACACCTTCATCATGAAAAAGCCGATCGAGGGCGAGCCGGTCACTTTCAATGACTATTTCCGCGGCACATTACGGGAACATATCACCGGCATCCTTGGCGGGATGATCTGGTGTATCGGCATGTCGTTCAGCATCATTGCCGCCGACATGGCCGGCTTTGCCATTTCCTACGGACTCGGGCAGGGTGCTACCATGGTGGCGGCCTTGTGGGGAGTATTTGTCTGGAAAGAGTTTCGAAATGCTCCGGAAGGCACCAACCGGCTCATTGCCGGTATGTTCATCTTGTTTGTTGTCGGTCTCTCCCTTATTGTATATGCCGGAACATGAATCCAACAGGGTACCGCTGTTTTTTGCAAATCGTATCATGTGTTTAAATATTTCGTTTCACAATGTCACATGAACCGAAGGTCACGAAGTGAAATGTCCATGACCATATTTAGTCATACGCCTGTATGTCCGGGCGCCGGTCCGGTCATGGCTATTTCATCTAATACAATAACCACCACAAATTTTTAATCCGATGCAATCATCATACATCCATACAGCAAAACTTGTGCTGCCGGTCATCGCACTTTTTTTCATGTCAGGCTGTGGACCCGAAACCGAGAGGGCGGAAACAGAAAGCCCTGAACCCGGGGCGGTTGCACCCGCGGAAAAACATGACGTCATCTTCGACACCGATGCCAACAACGAGGTGGATGATCAGCATGCCCTGGCCTATTTACTGTTTAACGGTGATTACTTCAATGTGGAAGGGGTGACCGTAAACGCCACCAGTGATCCGGACGGTTTTGACATTCCATCCGATGTTCAGGATCACTACGACGAAGCCCGGCGGATCATGCAGTTGTGCGGGGAGCTATATGGCAGGATTCCGTTGAAAATCGGAGCCCAGGACGGATTTGAGGATATTGAAGCCCACCTGGAAGATCCCGGCTTCGACGGTCACGAAGCGGTTGATTTCATCATCGAACAGGCACTGGCCGACCGTGACCAGGAGCTGATCCTGCTGGCTGTCGGAAAATTGACCAATGTGGCTCTGGCCGTGGCCAAAGAGCCTTCGATCACCGGGAATGTCAGGCTTTACTGGCTTGGCGCCAACTATCCCGGCACGGGAGAGCACAACAAGGTATGGGACATTCCGGCCATGAACTATCTGCTGGAAAGCGATATCCCTTTTGAAGTGGTGACGGTGCGCTACGGCGATCCTTCGGGTACCGATGCCGTAAAAGTGACGCAGGACCAGATCCTGCACCGCATGCCGGGCAAGGGACCGCGCATATCCGAACCCATTACCGGTCGCCATGGCGGCGAATTCGACAACTGGGGCGATTACTCGGCCAATCTGTTTGAAATGTATAACATGTACGGAGAACCGCCTTCACGCGCCCTGTTTGACATGGCGGCGGTGGCTGTTGTCAAGAACCCTGACTGGGCGGAACGCCGCATGATCCCGGCCCCGATCTACGATATTGAAAACGACGAGTGGATCGACCGGGAGGACAATCCCCGGGAAATCGCTTTGTGGGAGTGGTTTGATATCTACGGTATTATGAATGACTTTTTTATCACCATGCGTGATCCTGTTATTGTGGACTGACCGGTTTGAGAACTGGTCTGATGACAGATGCGCTTGGTAAAGAACTTTTAAAAAGACTTGACATTACATTTTTTTACATGTTAATTATTATAAAAACAGGGTAGTGTAAGCTTGGTTTTAAGTAGTATTTGTAAAAAAGGGTTACTCCGGCAGCTGCAGTAACTGATAATTATCGTAGATAAAGGAGGTTGGGGATTATTGAAGAGGAAATTTGACACATGGATTCAACGGGAATCGTGTGTTCAGAATCTGGAAGCGCTTCGAGATACTATTACGTTAAACAACCAGGTTGATGCCAATTACTAAAACGCTTAATAATATTGGAGGTATCAGTTTATCCCGTGATGACGACGAGCGGGTTATGCGTGATAACCATTGGGTGGAAGCGATTAACAAGGGCGATAAAAAAGCGTTTGAAGCCATATACAAATGTTATTATCCGCAATTGTTTCACTTTTTGATGCGCTATATTGATTCCGACAGCACTATTGAGGACATCATACAGAATGTGTTTTATAAAATTTGGCAAAATCGAACAACTATTGAGCCGAGAGGGACCCTGAAATCCTATCTTTACGCATCAGTGCGAAATCAGGCCTTGAAACAGATCGCCTCAGAAAAAAAATACAGCAGGGCTGTGAGTGAAGCCGGCGAGGAAAGCTGTGAAAATGGCATGGATCCGGAAAGCTCGTACGAACTGGAAGAATTGCAATCGGCTTACCAGGAAGCGATTCAAAAATTACCGGAGAGACGCAGGCACATCTACCTGATGAACAGGGAGGACGCACTGACCTACAATGAAATTGCCGGAATTTTAAAAATTTCAGTCAAAACCGTAGAAACACAAATGACCCGGTCGCTGAAATTTCTGGCAACCTGCCTCAACAAATACCGATCATAGCCCATCCGGTTATAATCGTAGCCCCCCGTTAAGTTTTTTCTCCCGTCAAGTTTTTCCCCGTTCAAGTTTTTTTCCCGGAGGTGTAAGGGTAATTCCGCTTTATCGGGTAATAGCATTAAACAACAATTGAAGAAGTCCATGGATAAGAATATTGAATGGGAAAAAATCCTCCGGTTCCTGAGCGGTGAGTGCAACGAGGGGGAGATGAGGGAGATGACCGAATGGATGAATTCGAGTCATAAAAACAAAGAGTTTATGCTGTTTCTCGAAATGATATGGCATATGGAACCACAAAAGAGAAAAGAGATCGATGCGGACTCTGCCTGGAGAAGATTTAATGAGAAATTTGATTTTTTTAATGAGTCTGATGTAACAGACGTGATTCTGTCGGATGCATCAGACGTGAGTCAGGTTGACGACCCATCGGAAACGAAATCCGGTCAGCAAAAACAAACCAGAAACAGGCCATTGAATTGGTATGGGCTTGCCGGTGTAGCGGCAAGCATAGTGCTGGGTATCCTGTTGGCATTCCAGTTCATGGCTCAGCCGGAAGGTGCGGAAACGGCTCTTTTCGAAGAGGAGATCGAGTACCGGGAGTTTCGCACAGAAAAAGGACAGCGCGTCCGGATTACACTCAGCGATGGCAGTGTGATTCATCTGAATGCCGACAGTTATCTGAGATTGCCCGAAATGTTCAGAAAGGATGTACCACGAAAAGTATATCTGGAAGGGGAAGCGTTTTTCGAAATCGCACAACGTGGATACGACACGTTTCAGGTAATTGCAGGAGAAACCATCACAACGGTGCTGGGAACCCGTTTCAATGTGCGCTCCTATCAGGAGGATCCGGAAGTTATGGTTGTGGTAGCCGGTGGCCGGGTATCCCTTGATTATCTGGAGAACCCGGGATCAGAGCCGGTGGTATTATCGGCAAAACAGAAAGGCGTTCTGGGGAATGGTACGCCGGGAAGAATTTCGAATGTGTCGGATCTGGCCGTTTATAGCGGTTGGATCGATGGCACACTGATATTTGAACAGGAGCCTATTCCCGAAATGATCAGAAAACTTCAAAGACGGTATGGAATAGAACTTGAACTGGTGGATGAATACGGTAAGACCGAAAGCATGCGATTGACCGCCACATTTTCGCGGCAACAGCCGGTGGACGATGTACTCCAGTCCATTTCCCATGTTCTTGACCTGCCGATTCAGAAAGTGGAAACAGCAGAAAACAAAACAGCAGAAAACAGTTACAAACTGATATACAAAGATTAAATCACCAAACAACAACCACCATGAAGAATGGAGGAGTCATGATAAATAGGCTACAATTAGCCGGAAAAACATTAGCAGGCAGCAGGTGTCGTGCTTTTCTTATCCTGTTGGTAACCGCTACGTTGTTTCCGTTGCTGGTAATCGGGCAGCAGACCGGCTATGTCCTCAATCAGGCATATACGGACAATTACGTGCCCATTAGCTGGTATGTAAATGCAGATAACGAGTCTCTTTTTAAGCAGAAAGTGGACCTGGATCTGCAAAATGCGAGTGTTGCAGACGCATTAAATGAAATTCGCCGTCAAAGCGATATTCGTCTTACCTATGACCGGGATCAGCTGGCTTCGGACAGGATCAATCTGGTAATGAGTGAAGCCAGCATCATTGATGCGTTTGCTGCACTTTTTTCGGATCTGGAACTGGAAGCGCTTGCATCCACATCAGGACAGGTTGTTATCCGGCCCACAAGTATGTCCCCTAATGCCGAAATGCGGGCAGTACGTGCGGAAGTACAAACGGAAATCGTGACCGGACTTGTCATAGACGAAAGCACCGGCGAAACGCTGCCGGGTGTGAACGTGGTCGTTCAGGGCACCACCACAGGTACCACTACTAATGTGGATGGAGAATTTGAACTGTCGGTTCCGTCACTGGACGAGACACTGCTGTTCTCCTTCATTGGTTTTGAAACGAGGATAGTACCACTGGAAGGACGCAACGAGCTGGAGATCTCCATGACCCCCACAGCACTTATCGGTGATGAAATCGTCGTAATCGGTTACGGTGATACCAGAAGGGTGGACCTCACCGGATCGGTTTCCTCGGTCAGTGCCGAACGGCTGGAGCGATCCGTTACCAGCACCATGGAACGGGCACTTCAGGGTCGAGCCGCCGGGGTTATGGTAACTCAGAACACCGGACGTCCGGGCGGTAATGCCTCCATTCGTATCCGGGGCACCAACAGTCTGACCGGTGACGCCGAACCGCTCTATGTCATCGACGGTATCCCCATTTCCGGCTCGGTCGGTGGCATTGGAGGAACCAACGTCAATGCCAGCAGCCCTATCGCCGGACTCAACCCCAACGACATCGAGTCGATCGATATTCTCAAAGACGCCTCGGCTACGGCTATTTATGGGGCCAGAGCTTCCAATGGGGTGATCATGATCACCACCAAACGGGGCCGGGCCGGCGAAACCAATGTGGACTATTCCGGATATGTCGGTTTTCAGCATGTTCCGAGCCGTCTCGACCTGATGGATCTGCCGGAGTATGCGGCAATAAAAAACATACAGGCCGATATGCATCTGTTGGAGCGAAGAGAAGAGTTTGCAGATCCTTCCATACTCGGCCCGGGTACAAATTGGCAGGAAGAGCTGTTCCGGACCACACCGATGACCAATCACACCCTCGCCATCAGTGGCGGAGATAATATCACCCGCTACCGGTTTTCCATGGGATATCTGGGACAGGAAGGGGTGGTACCCGGCTCCTACTTTGATCGTTATTCGGCCCGGATCGTGCTGGACAACAATCCGACCGACTGGCTGCAATTGGGCAGCAACTTCAATATCAGTCAGACCGAGGAGTCTCTGATTGTTGATGAGCGACAGGGCGAAGAAATTATCATCAGCACGGCGATGCGCATGCCGCCCAACACTCCGTACAAATTGCCCGACGGCTCTTTCGGCGGACCGACCGGTCCGGATGCCGCATACTTCCACGCCAACCCTATTGGCATGGCGCAGCTCAAGGATGATGATCTGACCCGCCGACAATTGACGGGTAATATTTTCGCCACACTGAATCTGCACGAGACGCTCAGCCTGCGATCCGAGCTGAACCTCAATTACGGCAACCGTGTGCGAAATCACTTCATACCGACCTGGCAGATGGGCGACATTATGAATGATGTGAGCCGGGGAAGCCGGAACCGGGACAGTAACATCTGGTGGCAGTCGACTACCTATCTGACTCATTCTCAGTCATTTGCCAACCGCCTTGTTGTTAACTCCACGTTGGGTCACGAGATCGAGGAGTCGAGCTGGGAAGGTGTTTCGGCAGGCCGGCGCGGTTTTCCGTCGAACGAGGTCCGGGAGTTGGGAGCCGGTGATCCGGAGACGGCGACCGGTTCCAGCTATTCCGGATCAAGCTCGATGCAGTCGATCTATGCGAGGGTCAATCTGCGCTACGACGAGCGTTATCTGCTGACCGGAACGATGCGGGCCGATGCCTCTTCGAAGTTTGCTCCCGAGCATCGCTGGGGTTACTTCCCGTCGTTCTCGGCGGGCTGGCGAATCTCGAACGAGCCGTTCTTCAACATCGATCAGATCAGCGATCTGCGGATCAGAGCCGGATACGGCATGGTCGGCAACGAAGGTATTGGTACCTACCTGTTCGGCTCGGCCCTCAATATATCGCCTTCCATTTGGGGTACGGCCGTACGCCCGGGTAATGTCCCGAATCCGGATCTGCGATGGGAGTCCACCGAATCGGTGAATCTGGGACTCGACTTCGGTCTGTTCCGTGACCGGATCAACCTGACCGCCGACGTCTATCAGAAGTGGACCGATGATCTGCTGATGACGCGGCCGTTGCCATTGTATTCGGGTACCAGCGGTACCGGTTCAATGGGCGCACCTGTGGTCAACATCGGAGCCCTGGAAAACCGGGGACTCGAACTGGCGCTGAATACGATCAATACGACCGGACGCGTCCGCTGGGAATCCACGGTGATCTACTCGATGAACCAGAACAAGGTAACCCGGCTGGATCAGGATGATACCTTCCTGGAGCGGAGAATTGAGCACTTTGATCCGGTTTCCCGTACCATCATTGGTGAGCCGGTAGGCCAGTTTTTCGGCTATGAAACCGACGGTCTGTTCCAGTCCGAAGAGGAGATCCTCGAGCATGCCGACCAACATGATCAGATAGACAGGTATAGTGGTGTTTGGGTCGGTGATATCCGGTTCAGAGATATCAACGGCGACGGAGTGATTGACGAAAGAGATCGTACCATCATCGGCGACCCGAATCCGCTGTTCACTTTCGGCATCACCAATGATTTCTATTTCGGCAATTTTGATCTGTCGGTCTTCTTCAACGGAAGCTATGGAAACGATATCTTCAACCAGGTCCGGCGCTGGACCGAAGGGGATCACTTCTGGCGTGCCCATGCCCGGACGCTCAATGATTTTGCAAGGGACGGTATCATTGACAACCCCGATGCTACCCAGGAAGAGATCAACGATGCCGCTATCAGTGAGGTGCATCTGATCAATCCTGATACCGATATGCCGAGACTTGGTGGGGCCAACAACAATGCCAGAATTTCCGATCGCTTTATTGAAGACGGAAGCTACATCCGCCTTAAAAACCTGACAATGGGCTATACGCTTCCTCCGGATTGGCTCGGCCGGCTTGGATTCAGAGAGTTCCGGGTGTATTTCAGCGGAGAAAACCTGCTGACTTTCACCAATTACTCCGGCCATGACCCCGAGGTGGGCTCCGACACCCAGGATCCGCTTCTGATTGGTGTGGATATCGGGCAGTACCCCTCCTCGAGAATCTACACGCTCGGTGTGAACATCGGATTCTGACATTAAAACGCTTTTTAAAATAATCATGACTATGAAACGTACAAATCTAATATTCACAGCCGCCATCATCCTTTTGATGGGCGTGGTAGCGGCCGGGTGCGGGGACGACTTCTTCAGTCGTCCGCCGACCGGGCAGATCGTCCAGGACAATTTTTATAAGACCGAGACTGATCTGTTCATGGCGACCGGTTCCCTGTACAACATTGGCTGGTTTGATTTTAACGACAAGGCCGCACAAAAGCTCGGCGATGCCGGCGGGGGTGTGCTCAGGCACGGTATCCCGTTTTACTGGTTCCGGTCTGATGCGGCCGAACCGCGGCTTAATGAAACCTGGCGTTCGCTCTATATTATCATCAACCAGGCCAACACGCAAATAGCCAATATCGAACAAGGAGTCCCCGCAACACTCGACCGGGAGGTTGTGGATCACCGGATTGCCGAAGCCAGATTCATGCGGGCGGTGGCCTATCTGCACCTGGCTCGGATCTGGGGACATGTTCCCATTATCACCCGGACCGACGAGTTGATTGACGATCCGTTGGTCTACCGGAACAGGGAAGAGGATGTGTTCCAGTTTGTCCTCAATGAACTGAAATTCGCCGAAGAGCATCTGGTACTCAACGACCCGGCAGGCCGGGTAAACCGGTGGTCGGCCAAGGGATATCTGGCGTTGACCTATCTGTCGATGGCCTCACATCTGAGCAGCGGCGGGACGCTGGTCCAGGAGTATCTGGATAATGCGCTTGAATACGCCGAAGATGTCATTTTGAACAGCCCTCACCAGCTGATGGACAACTACGCGGATCTGTTCCGGAGAGAAAACAACAACAACGTGGAAAGTTTGTTCGCTCTGCAATGGATGGTCGGCACCGGTGAATGGGGCGCCCAGAACTCGGTTCAGGCCTACTACGGTCAACCAGCTTTAACGGGAGTGGGTGACGGATGGGGTGCCGGTCATCAGATTTCCAATTGGGCTTTTGAGCTGCTGGGAGGAGCAAGCACCGAGGACGCCCGCCGGAAACCGACCTTTATGACCCATGGAGACCACTATCCCGAGCTCAGAACGGCATTTGGCGGCTACACCCATGAAGGCTCCCGTCCCAACGTGAAGAAGTACATCGTCGGACGACCCGAAGATAACGACGGGCAGGTGGAGTTCATGGCGACCGACATAAATACCTATATGTTACGTCTCGCCGAGGTCTATCTGATTGCTGCCGAGGCTATTCTGGGTAATAACGCCTCGACGACCGATGCCCGTGCTCTGGAGTACTTTAATACGATCCGGGAACGCGCCGGAGTGGATCCCTACGATGAGATCACGTTCATGGATATCCTCGAAGAACGGGTGCGCGAGTTTACCATGGAAGGAAAACTTTATTATGATCTGTTGCGGATATTCAAGCTGGACTCCCAGGATGCCATCAACCTGGTCGATCTCCAGCAGCGCCACATGCGCCACGACTGGGATGGAGATGCGGGTGAGTTTGAACTGATTCAGGATGGTACACCGATCACGGTGACCGAGTCGAGCTTCATCCTGCCCTACCCGGAAGCGGAGATGACAGCCAATCCGAAGCTCCGTGAAGATCCCGTCCCATACGATTTTGATTAATAAACTGAGGATATTCGATTATGAAAAAACAATTTGATACAGGTCAGTCCGGCCGGCGACGCGCCGGGCTGCTGTCGACAACTTTAAGCTGGTTTGTTTTTCTTGCCCTGTTTGCCGGTATGGCTACGCTGCAGACCAGCTGTGATAATATTCTGGGTTCCGACGATGACGCGGTCCCGGAGATTAGCGGAGTCAGATATATGCATCCGGACACCGCGGCTGTAAAGGGAACCCCCGAGAAAGTAGGACCCGGTGAAATGTTTGTTATTGAAGGTAAAAATCTTCACAAGACCGAACGCGCCTATTTCAACGGGGTCCAGGCTACATTCAACCCGGCCCTGGTGACCAGCAGTCATATGATCATCCGTATTCCCGGCGATATGCCCTTCGGGGAAATGGATCCCGATGACGAGGTAATGAATACCATCCGGCTGGTTTCCAAAGGCGGCGAAACGGTCTACCAGTTCCCGATCCTTCCGCCGATTCCTGAAATAACCCGTGTGAGCAAGGAGTTTGCCGAGGCGGGAGAGACGATGCGACTGGAAGGCAATTACCTCTATATGGTTGAGGAGGTGACCTTCCCCGGTGGAATCACGACAACCGACTTCGAATTTCCCTCCGACGGTACATGGCTGGACGTGGTCGTTCCGGATGGAGTGAACGAGCCCGGACACATCAATGTCACCACTACCAGCGGTACTTCGGATGAGACCTACCAGACCATGTTTAATGACTCGACGGGTATTTTCATTAATTTCAATGACAAAAATCCGTGGAATCCGTGGGGTACTCCCGGAGATGACACCCCCTATGTCGGTGACGATATTCCCGGGATTGAGCCGCTGAACGGAAATTACCTGCACTGGTTGTACGACGATCCGTTGACACCCGGCATGTGGTGGTTTCAGAGTCTGGCGACGCAGTTTCTTAAGGATTTAGACATGGAACTGCCGGATTTTCCGGATGATACTCCCACAAGTGAACTGGTATTACGGTTTGAGGTTAATACCCCACACGACAAGTTCAAGTCCGGATATATTCAGTTCTCCTTTGACTGGTGGATTGAAAAAGACTGGAATCCGTTTATTGTTGGCGGCGAACGCAAACCGCTGGTTACCGACGGATGGGAGACGTTTACCATTGGCCTTGATAATTTTGACAGAGGGGCACAGGCGACCTACGGACCCATGAAAAATGCCGGCGAATTTCTGCTGCGTTATGTGAATCCGGGAGAACCGGACGGTGTGGCGTTCGAGGAAGTCAATATCGCCTTCGATAACCTTCGGATCGTGCGAAAGTTCTAAGACAGGAAAACTATTCGCCCTGGTTGCCCGGCGATGCAAATCGATAATGAATGCATCGCCGGGCTTTTTTTCGATCTGGGGTACCGCTTTTTTTCCTGTCTTGTCAATACAATCAATCCAGGGGCATTTGGAAAGAGATATAGTAAACGACATGTGTAAAGTGTTGAATCAAAAATGATTTGGCGTTCGTGAATTGGATTACATAAGTACTGAGGAAATGATAAAATCCAGCATGTTTAAAACTTTGTTTTTTACATGCCTGCTCCTCTTACCGGGGGAGCTGTTTGCCGGGAGACCTGCACAGTCCGGAATCCTGGTTGACCAGTTCGGCTATCCGGTCGACGGCCGGAAAATAGCCGTTCTCAAAGTGCCGGTTGAGGGTGCCGATGCCGGAACGTGGCAGGATGAACCCGGAGACACCCTGCTTGTCCGGGATCTGAAAAGCGATGAGGTGGTGTTCCGGGATGCGATCATACCCTGGAACAACGGCGATATGCATAAACAGTCCGGTGATAAAGTATGGCATTTCGATTTTTCCGAAGTGACGGCCCCCGGATATTACCGGATAGAAGATCCGGTTTCAGAACGGAAATCGCATCCGTTTGAGATTCGCGAAAATCCGTGGAAAAATGTGTTGCGCGCCGCCATGCGAACCTACTTCTACCAGCGCAGCGGCCATGAAAAACGGCCGGAATACGCCGGAGAAAACTGGGCCGATGAGGCGGCCTATCTCCAGGAAAAACAGACCCGCAATTATTTTGATTCCGGCAACCGGGATCGATGGCGGGATCTACACGGTGGATGGTTCGATGCCGGCGATTACAACAAGTATATAACCTTTACCAGTAATGCGGTGCATCCGCTGCTCGCCGCCTACAGAACCAGTCCTGATATCTGGACCGATGATTACAATATCCCCGAATCGGGCAGCGGTCGACCGGATATCCTCGACGAGCTGAAATGGCAGATGGACTGGGTGCTCCGAATGCAGGTGGAATCCGGCGGGGTGATCATCAAAATGGGGGCGCGCGAATATTACAGCGCATCACCCCCCAGCATCGATAACCGGAACCGGTATTACGGCAGAGTCAGCACCTCTTCAACCATAGCATTTGCATCGATGGTGGTCCACGCCGCCCTGGTCTATCACGAATTTCCGGAATGGGAGGATTATGCCGATACACTGATTCAGGCCGGACGGGATGCTTACGACTATTTCTTGGACTACTACGAAACCTATGGTGAGCTTAATACTAACAGCGACCGGGGAGAGATCAAGGCGGGCGATGCCGACCGGTCCGTGGAGAGTCAGCGCGCCGAGGAGATGCTTTACGGCATTTATATGTTTGCGCTCACCGGCGAGGAGAAGTGGAACGATCTGGTCGCCGAACGGTATGTCGATGTGCCGCTTATGTCGTGGTGGGGGCCATACAACAACTATTTTGGGGAGGGTATGTTATATTATACGACCCTGGAGCAGGCCGATGAAACGGTCTGCTCCCAAATTTTGCAGCGATTTGCCACTGCTCCGGATCCGTTCTACGGTGACCGGGTATCCGTCGATCCCTATTTTGCCGCCGTACCGGATGCACAGTATCACTGGGGCAGTCTCTCGGTGCTTGCCAATACCGCCATATTGAATCTGAACTATGCCCGATATATCGAAGGCAGCAATCCGGAGCCGTACTTGCAGCGGGCGCGGGATATCCTTCACTATATCCACGGCCGGAACCCGCTGGACAAATGCTATCTGAGCAACATGTACGCCTACGGGGCCGAAAACCCGGTCAACGAGTTTTATCACGGCTGGTTTGAACACGGCACTCCCTGGCAGAATGTGCTCTTTTCAGAAAAAGGAGGACCGCCACCGGGATATCTGGTGGGTGGACCCAACCAGGCGTTTACCGGTGATGAAAATCCTTATTTGCCACTGAATCAGCCTCCCCAAAAGATGTATACCGATTTTAATGACACGGGCACATGGCCAATTCAGTACAAACCGTGGGAGATCACCGAAAACTCGATCAGTTACCAGGGGGCATATGTCAGGCTGCTCTCTGAATTCGTGTCGCTGAGCAGCGATACCGTCCGGTATACCGCCGAAGTACCCGAACCAACGAACAGCAATAACGATAACGTTTCCGGCGCGATTGCCGAAACATTCAAATTGTATCAAAATTATCCCAATCCGTTTAATGCTACGACCCGCATTCGTTATGACCTGGCCCGTCCGGAACGGGTGGTCATTTCGATTCATGATGTGCTCGGACAGATAGTGGCTACTGTCACCGATGAAGTCAAACAAACCGGTTCACATACCGCTGATTTCGATGCCGCCCGCTTTTCTTCCGGAATTTATGTCTACCGGATTCGCGCCGGCGAGTTTACCGGCAGCCGTAAGATGATACTTATAAAATAAATTTCAAATGACCACAGGATGATTCTCCGGTGGTCCTGTAAACCAAACTTTTCATGGTCTGAAAAACCCGTGCCACATGATAAAATCTCTTACAGTTCAAATGCTCACCGGAAGCTTGATTTTTCTGATGATATTAACACTGCCGGTCTCCTGCAGTAACACTTCGGTATCCTCCGGACCGGATAACGACGAAAATCAAAACGACGAACAGTATGTCCGTCCTGTTGACCTGCCCGGTTTTTATGTGGAAGACCGTCATATTCTGGACCGGTGCGGGGAAGAGGTGATCTTCCGTGGAATTAACCGCATGACGATCGTTCTCGATTTTGATCACGACGAGTCCGGCCGGCCTTATTTCAACGATCTGGCAACCCGTGAAATTGAAAAGACCGGAGCCAATGCCATTCGCATCATGTGGATGATGTGGCGGGATGTCGAACTGGTTGAAGATGCGGTAGCGCCGGCTATTGAGCTGGGCATGGTCCCCATTCTCGAAATGCATGACGCCACCGGTGACTGGGACATGCTGGAGGAGGTCGTCGACTACTGGCTGCAGGATGAGATGCTGGACATTGTAAAAAGCTATCAGGAAGACCTGATTGTTAACATTGCCAATGAAGCCGGTGATGGTTCGGTCACCGACCGACAGTTTCTTCAGAGATATTCGGACGCCATCAAGCGCATGAGAGAGGCCGGCATCCGCACGCCTCTGATGATCGATGCCGCCACGTGGGGGCGGAATGTGGAACAGCTGCTGCGCGTCGCCCCCGATTTGATAATAGAAGACCCTGACCGGAACCTGATCTTTTCCTGGCATCCCTGGGATACCGGCGACAGCGAAGCACAGCGCATCACCGATGCCATGGAAACGGCTGTCGAAGAGGATATTCCGTTTGTGATCGGCGAGTTTTCACATACTTCGGTCGGATGTGTGGGAGAAGTTCCTTATCACCACATCATGGCCGAGGCCGAGCGGCTCGGCATCGGCTGGCTGGCCTGGTCATGGGGGCCCGGCAATGCGGACTGTGAAACCATGGACATGACCACCGACGCCACTTTCGATTCGCTTTTCAACTGGGGGCTGGAGGCGGCCGTCACCGATCCCAACAGTATCATGAATACTTCGGTCAGGCCGCATTCGATGACGAAAGGGCGATGCCGGGATAATTGATACCCAGCTTACCACCGAAATATTCGGACTTTTTCCTCCTACCCGGCCCGATATCGCTCTGAACATGGCACATTTGCCAATAAATATAACATTCACAGTACACGACGGAATTTCCCGAATGACGGAATCGATACATTCGAAAACATGGCCGAAACCGGAGCGAAAGTGGTGGACAGAGTGATAGAAGAAGAGACTGGCGGTCGTGTGGATCGCGAAAACAACCTTTGGTATATCCCGGCAAAAGAAATCGCTATAACATCCGGTGAGAGATTTCAAAATTAACATCAAACAATAAGACATATGTACAGTAAAAATACAGGTTCAATATTTGTCAGTTATATCCTTTTAACACTCATGATGGCCTCAGGCTGTGACCGGGACAGGTCAGCTATGAATAGTTCCGAACCACAAGAAGGAGACACGTCAGTTTTGAACAGTCCCGAACCACAAGAACGGGAAACCATGCACATCGACGGCCGCCATATCTACTCCGCGGCAGGCGAGCGTGTGGTGCTGAGAGGGGTGAACGAAATGTTTGTCTGGTCGTCGGACCCGTCCGGCGAATGGGTGATGGAAGAGATCGCCAAAACCGGAGCCAACAGTGTCCGGATTGTTACAACCACCGATTACGATGCCTCTGATCTGGATGCGGCGATTGAAAACGCCATCCAAAACGGGATGGTACCGATGCCGGAATGCCACAGTGCAACAGGCCGCTGGGACGATCTGCAGGACTGTGTGGATTACTGGCTGCGTCCGGATTTTGTAGATGTCATTAACAAGCATGAAAAATGGGTGCTACTGAATATTGCGAATGAGGCGGGGGATGGCAATGTAACAGAAGAACAGTTCATGGAAGGGTACACGTCGGCCATCGATCAAATCCGTGATACCGGAATCCGGGTACCGCTGGTGATTGACGGAACTGCCTGGGGCCAAGAGTACAAAATACTGCTCGACAGCTGGGAAGCGCTGAATAACCACGATTCGGAAAATGCCATAATCGTATCAGCGCATACCTACTGGGCTGGAAGCGAAGAAGAACGGAAAGATCATTACCGGTACATCATTGATAAAGTGACAGAGGATGAGATCCCGTTTATCATCGGGGAGGGGCCGACTCCCAGCGCATGGGATTGCACGCCATCTCCCTACGAGTGGGCAATGGACCAACTGCAGGAAGCCGAAATCGGCTGGTTGGCCTGGTCGTGGGGCCTGGTCAGAAACGGCGACTGCAACGACCCCGTTCGCTACGACATGACCGAAGGAGGCATCTACGGTGAATGGAAAACCGAATTCGGAAGATTGGTTGTGGCGGACCATCCCGGAAGTATTCAAAACACATCACGGCGGCCGTGCTCCATCCCCAATGCCGGGCAAAATTGTGTGGTTGCGTTATCACAATCACATTAAAGATTATCATGATGCATCAAAAACCAAAATTTGGTTTCATTCTATTATTCATTGTACTTGTTGCGGGTTCAGACGCGATGGCCCAACACATCATTCCCGGCGGCGGAGATCTGATGAGCCTCTCTCCGGTTACGGATAACATCCTGATGCTGCACATCCGCGACGGACATATTATTACGTATGGTCTGCACGAGGGACCTGAAGACAATGTGACCTATCATGCCCCGACCGACCTGGACCGGGCCATGGAAACATCCGTTTACACTCTTTACAGTGAGGATGATTCCAACTATTCCAGCGGCCGTCATCCGGTGCATACCGCTCTCAAATCCAAAGGGTCGGAATACCAGAGCGAACACCAGGATCCGCCATATATCATGCAGCACTGGATCTATCTCGAATTGCCGGTCGCCCTGGAGCAGGGAAAAAGCTATACACTTGCTCTGGATGATATTACCGGCAACAAAGATTCGGTTACTTTTACATTTGATGTGGAGCGGCTCCGTTCGGAAACCGTGCGTGTCAACATGGTGGGTTTTCCGGAAGAGGGGCCCAAAGTGGCCTACCTATCACACTGGATGGGTGACTTTCATACATCCAAACACAGTGACGGCGGACTGAACCTTGATGATAAAGAGGGAGCGGAATGCCGGGTGCTTGACTATGAAAGCCGGGAAGCGGTGTATACGACCACCATCACAAAAAGAATGGGAAAGAACGAGAGTGAGACAGCCAGTGATGATTTTCCGAGCGGCAACTACACCAACGCCGATGTTTGGGAATGCGATTTCAGCGTGTTTACCACGCCCGGCGAGTATGTGGTGGCGGTGGATGGAATCGGCCGGTCGTTTCCTTTTGAAATCGGCAATGATATTACCCGCGAAGCATTCTACTACGCCTTGAAAGGCCTGTTCTGGCAGCGGCAGGGGATCGTCAAAGAAGTCGGGCCGGACTCGATACATCCGCGGGGGCAGCACCCGGATGACATTGTTTGGCGGTTTGATAAAGAGTGGATTGTGAATTCGGGTTATGACGATTCCGGTTTCAACACCGGTTCTCCGCGTGTTTACGATGTGTGGGGACATTATTATGATGCGGGCGATTGGGACGGATACACGCATCACAACAGGGTGCCGGCACACTTGTTGCTTTTATATGATCTGGCCCCGGAGGGATTTCACGACGGGGATGTGGGCAATCGCTACAAGCTCGAAGAAGGCGGTGAATGGATCGACGAGGGCCGGAGCGGCAAACCCGACCTGCTCGACGAGGCCGCCTGGCTGCCGGAGTTTAACCGCCGGGCACGTCACATTATGAAGGACTACGGCACGACAGGAGGGGTGCCCGGTTTTGTCGGCAGGGATGCCATACCTTACGGCAACACCATTACAGCCTGGGAGGATACCCGGGAATGGTTTGTGTCGGGAGAGAACCTGCAGGCCACCTATTTTCATGCAGCCAATGCCGCCTATTATGCTATAAACCTGAATCAGTATCACCGGTTGCACGGTGGCAGCGGAAATCATCCTGAATATGATGAATGGATGACAGAGGCACTCGAATCATGGGAGTGGGCAGAAAACAAAGCCGATGAAATCGGTGGTCCGCAGATCGATGAAAACGCTGAGAAAAGGGCAAGAGGTTATGCCGCTGTCGTATTGTACCGGGCAACAGGTGAAACATCCTTTCAGACCATATTTGAGGAGTACTGGAACTGGGAACCAACCAAAAGCAGATTAGAATGGTCTGGCGTGAACCTGCAAGTGTTGGTTGCCACCCTATATTCTATGATACCAACTGGTCATCCGGGATTAAATAAATCATTGCAGAAAGATTTAAGGAGCTTCATCATAGATGCAGCGGATGCCAAGGTAGAAGATATCTACATCAACGGCTTCAGAAACAGCATGGAGTACAACCAGTTTCTGCAGCTTGGGGCATTTTCCACTCCGCGCGTTACCGTTCTGGGAGCAGCGCACCGCCTCACCGGAAACCGGGAGTACCTGGAGGTGATGCAGCACGCTGTTAATTATGTACTGGGCGGTAACCAGATGAATATGACGTATCTGTCCGGTCTGGGAGAACGGTCCGATCAATGGATCTTCCAGCCCAATGCCTATCTGGTGAGCAACAAAAACAGCAAAGTATACACGCCGGAAAACTACATCGGTCAGACCAGCTATTTTGGCGGTACGGGACTTCACAGTGAATACTGGCACGGTACCGGTACGTGGAAATGGTCGGAATACTATTCAAGAATGGCGGCACATCCCCAAGCGGCGGATCCGCCAAGTGTTTGGCCTGGAGCCGAGCAAAAATTCCAGAACCGCTACAGCATCCAGGGTGCCGAATTTACCATTCACCAGCAGATGAATCACATGATTTTTGCGATGGGGTACATCAACGCGATGGTCAACACTTCCAATACGCCCTACACACTGGCGCCGAGGCCGGAAGTATCCCTGAACCTGACCGACGGAGAGCAATTTCCCCGGTCGGGATGTTACCTGACGGTGAATGCATCCGAAAATACCCGGAAGGTGGAGTATTACTACGGCTGGCGTTTTATCGGGGAATCGTCAGACAGAGAAAATGGTTTCAGGCTGTTGTGGAGCCCCGGGCTGGATGATGGCAGTGAGGCAGTTATAACGGCCGTTGCCTACAGTGATCGCGGCAGAAAATCACTGCCCTCTGTAGTGGGAGAAAGCCGGATTATCGTCTCCGGAGATGGAGAGTGTGATGAGCCGGTTGATTTCTAAGCGCCGGATACGCCTGATACGTTCAGGCGCTATCCAAACTGACCCAAACCGTTTAACATATCCACAAGAATCCGCTTTGATGTGAGAACTATTCCACCAACGCCGCCAGGGCCGCCCCGACAAGACTGGACTGCTCTACTTCTGTGAACTCATAATAGCGGGCTCTTTCACCACTCAAATATTCTTTGAAATACTTTTCAAAGGAAGGTTTCAGATTGTGCATCTTGTAAAAGGTGGTCCCCTCGATGGTGATCAATATGGGTTTGTCCGGTGACGTTCCCTTGTTGGTCTTAAGCACCACCGATGCAAGATTACCGGCCACCAGTTTAGCGGCGCGGTCAATCAGACATTTAACAATTTCGACCCCTTTTTCATCATCCGCATTGCTTGTCATGTATTCCGGAAACGATCCGCGGTCCGATGCGTCCCGTGTAACATATTTGTTTACATCTTCCGTGGTAAGTTCATTTAGTGCGGATATATTTTGTGCGGTTTCCGGTGAAAAGACCCCCTCTTTTGCCGCTGTTTTCAACGTCGCCAGACTTAAACTGCCGATGTATCCCCCCGAAAACATCTTCTCAAAACTGTAACTACCGGGATTATCTGTGGTATTGTCAAAAGCGATATCAACAGGCGTACGGGGAGCCTTTCCAAAATTGCCGGACTCAACATTGATGATCTGGCTTTTTTCGGGATCAAGATCCGGTTTTTTCAGAATATTCCGGTTCTTTTCAATGTAACAGGTATTGGTGCCGGTACCCAGGATAAAACCGATGAAAGAGTCGTACTCTTTTTCGAAAGAGGCGGACTTGCCGGCAAGCAGCGTGGCCACCGTGTCGTTTAACAGTACAATTTGCTTGTCGGGCATGCCGAGTGCTTCCAACAGACTTTTGCCGATCATTTGGCCGACGACCCCGGGTGCCTTCACTTCTTTGCTGAACTGCAGAAGCTTGCCGTCTTTATTCGGATATATTTCCGTGGCATACGAAAAACAGAACCCGATCCTGTCGCAATCGGCTACCAGTGGCCTGATGTTATCGGCCATTTCCTGAAAGAACGCTTCTTTTGAGACTTCTTTTTGCAAACCCGGCATTTTGGCATTGACCGTATCCGTCATTTCGAGCCGGCCATCTTTGGTGAATTTAACTTTCGCAGCTCTGAAATTGGTACCACCGGCATCAATGGCTACGACGGGAACATCCGTGATAAACTCATTATCAGCCTCAATATAGGTAGGGATCATGCGGAGGGTGCTGTTTTTCCCCTCCAGACCTTGCACCATTTCAGAGGTGAAAACCTCCACCAGGTTTTGAATGTCAATATCTTCGGCCCGGATTTGTTGCTCTTTTAAAAATGTCTCTACGTTTTTCATGGTAAAAATGGATTTCGTGCAAATTGGAGACCCACCTGCTCAGCAGGAGAATAACTGCGATTTTTAATAGAATTTCGGCTCAATTTACTGCTGTAATTATTATGGAACAAGGTCTGTATTGACTTTTATGGAACAAGGCCTGACTTGACTTCGCCGGTGAATTTTGCATGGCGGCTATTCCATTTTCAATGGAATGTAAATGTTTTTTTCAAGCGAGAAGCCGCCCCCGGCGTTCTGTCCCCGGACCATGAGTTTTTTCCTGTTTTAAAGCACATACCTGTCAGGGTAGAGGATGGTGATCAGGTATAAATTATGATGGTAGTTTACTTATAGGTGCCTTGTTGTTCTATTCCACTGAAAATCCGGGGTACTGAACCTGCAGGGCTATACTCTGATGAACAAATATCTTTCCGGCTAAATGATATCACATTTCACTTCGTGACCTTCGGTTCATGTGACATTGTGATACATATAATTTAAACAGATGAAATGGCCATGACGGCAAACCGTCACACAAGAGCATGATTATATTAGTCATGGACATTACATGTGTCCTTAAATAAAAAAATATAAACACATGAAATTCAAATGGATTCTTGTGGTATTGATAAGCCTGACGTTGGCAAACCATGCTTTCGCGCAACCCAAAATCATTTTCGATACCGACCATGGTGGCGACGCCGATGATCTGGGTGCGTTGGTAATGCTTCACAACCTCCATAGCATGGGCGAATGTGAGCTGCTGGCGGTTATGAGCTGGTCATCCGAACGATACGTAATTCCTGCAATGGATGCCGTGAACCGCTATTACGGGAATCCCGATATTCCCATGGGCATAAGGAACAGGGATTACCACCATACCGACTGGAACTATAACAAACCATTAGCTGATTTCTTGCTTTGGGAGCTCACTAATGATGATGTGCCGCTGGCCGTTGATCTTTACCGGAAAATACTTGCAGAACAGGAGGACAAAAGTGTGACCATCGTAACGGTCGGGCCGCTGAAAAATATTAAAGATCTGTTAATGTCGGAACCCGACGGCTTTTCCGGCCTGGCCGGTAAGGAACTCATTGAGAAAAAGGTCAAGGAGTTTGTGATTATGGGGGGACGGTTTCCGGAAGGGGAATGGGAATGGAATTTCAGCGGTGATATGCCGGGCGTTACGCGGTATGTCCTTGAGAATCTGACCGTGCCGATAGTATTCTCCGGTTTTGAAATAGGCTCTCAAATAATGACCGGAGAACGTTTCAACGAACTGGACCCCGGGCATCCGCTGTATATCGGCTATAAGCATTTCAGCAAATATGCACCCTGGATGGAGGAAAGATACCGGGAAGGTCGAGTATCTGATAATGCTTCGTATGATCAGACCGCCGTTCTTTACGCCGTTCGTGGTGGCGTCGGAAAATACTGGGATAAAGAAGAAGACGGTTACTGTGTGGCCGATGATGAAGGAGGCAATCACTGGGTTGAATCGGATGAACCCACCAATCATGCCTACCTTGTACTGAAGAAAAGTCCGGAAGAAATGTCCCGGATCATCTATTCATTAAAACTGGAAGATACCAGGGAAAAGACCCGGGGTCATTGTGACCATCGATAAGGAAACCAATGATAACGATTTATTTATATATAGTAGGAATATCATGAAATACATGCCCATATTTATACTCTTATGCCTTCCTTTGATTCTTACCCATTGTGCCGCTACAGAACGTACACCAAGAGAAGCTATGATAATGGATGAATCAGAGGTGGATTTTTCACAGTACAGAGATCTCGCAGAATGCTTGAGGGATATGCCGGGATTGCAGGTCAGGGGAGCAGGACGTAATACAAGTATCCGAATAAGAAGGATGATGACATCCGATACAGATAGTGGTCCCCTTTATGTGGTTGACGGCAGAGACAGGGGGTACAGCTTTTCAGATATTTACAGATTTGTGAATATGAGCGATGTGAGCCGTATTGAAGTGCTCACCGGTAGTGATGCCGATGCTTACGGAATCCGTGGTTCTGGTGGAGTGATTGTAATTTCCCGCAACAGATAAAAAGATCTCTGTTGTTCCATGCTGCACGCCTAAATAAATATATATGTCTGTTCAGTTAACAGGAAAAGGAATTTCGACTGTCATAGGTGTTTTTTTGTTTATCGCCGGTATTTCGGCAGAGCTGCAGGCCTCAAAGCTGGTTGAAGTGAGGGTCCTGGATAAGGAATATCTGATCATCCATTTCAAAGACGGAGATGTGAAATTTGTGGATGATGGTACGGGCAGTGCTGCTTATGGCGGGCATTCATCCGACCCGGACAATTCCTATGTAGTGACCTATGGTGAGCCTCTTAATCTCTCTTTGGTAGCAG
>SLOL01000053.1 GCA_007132495.1 Balneolales bacterium | reverse complement strand
TCCAGGAAGGCAGCGGCATGGAAGTGATCATTCGGCATGAGCATTGATCGGTCCGGAAAATGATTTGAGTCTGCAGTCCATTTTTTGCAATCAAAACCGAGGCCCGTCACACCCCCGGATGGCCGGGACATGACCGGTGCGGCACCAGGCAAGCCTGCCGTATCCGAAGCATGTCTGCTGCATCCGGACCGCGGGTCGAAATCTCTTTACCAGGACGGGCATTATTTATGGAAGTTGTCTACCAAAACAGCCGAAACAACAGGCTGCTGTGGCATATCTGTCGTATGATTTTGTCGCTGTGGATCTTTTTGCTGCCTCTGGTCATGCAGGCCGGGTCGCAGCCACTGCCGCACGATCCCAGGCCGGTTCGGGCCGTTGAGCTGTTGACCGGCTTTGAAGAGGCGGACTATCGGAATATCGACGCCGAATGGCATTTTTCCATGCCGGTCGATTCATTACTGCTCCGGCGCATCCTCCTGTATCGGCTGCAGCAGGAATTACTCATGCAGGAGCAGCGCCGGGCCGTCCGCACCATACCGTTTCCCGGGGAGTTGCGGTCCGGTCTCCAGGTGGCCGGTGCGAACCGCACTACCTACCACGGAGCGGCCGGTTCATCCGCCACACAGTGGGGGCACTCCGGATGGTCGGCCGGCGGTATCCTGGAGTTGACCATGGGTGAGCTGGAATTCCGGCAATCGGGGCGGGATCACAACGCCCGGCTGGAATTTGACCGCGACCCGGTGTATCAGGACATCCGGGGATGGATGCTGCAGGAAGGATACGGACATTTTCTGGATGTTCTGGTCCTGGCCGAAGCGATCAATATCGACATGGCCCAGGCCGGAGAAATGCACCGTCTGTTCGCGGATCTTGAAGGTGAACAGCTGGAGGTCCGGCTTCTTCAGGAAGGGGAGCTTCAGGAAGCCCGGTTTACTGCCGATGGAGAGCGCCTGACGTTGATCATTGAACAGGAGGGCGACTGGAATGATCTCGAATTGGAGCTTATGGGGGAGGAACTGGAAGCTGCCGCTGATCAAAGCGGCAGCTTCCAGAATATTCAGGCGCTGCTCGCTGGAAGTGAGCTGGCGTTGGATGTGATTCAGTCCGGTTCCATGAATGAGGTACATACCGGGCAGTCCGGCAACGGACACCGCGCCAGGGTCAGCCAGGACGGCAGTTACAACCGGGCCACGATCCGGCAGACCTCCAATTAACCTTCAAACCGCGTCCATCCAACGGTAAACTGATTTAACCATCCATGCAACAAGGGACCATCCAGTCATAAAACATGGGACAAAAAATTGTAAAAGAATTATGGATAAACCCGCATACAACAGGACCGATTTTTTCCTATATTGTTCGGTAAGGGAGGAGGGAAAACACAGCACTTCCCGTCTCCCCGGAGTATGGCTGATGGTATTATTGGGATTTTTGGTAACGGCCCATTCGACACCGTTGTTTGCGTCAGATGGATTGCCGGGAAGTAACGGCGAGGCTTCGGATATTGAAAGCGAGATCATCGTTGAGCAAAGCGATAACATATTATTGGTTTCCGGCAGGGTATTCAATCATGGGAAATACGAACAAACACTGGAGTATCGTCTTGAGCTGGAGCGCAGTGGCACGTCCGGCACGTCCAGAACCGCGCAGTCGGGCCGGATCCGTCTGGAACCCGGCGGTCAGACCGGAGTATCGGAGACGCGGGTGAACGCCGGCCGGAACGACACCTGCCGGATCACCCTCACCATCCTGGACGACCGCGAATCCATTGTTTCCACCTCGAATGTAGTCTTCAGCATTAAATAAACAAGCATATGAAATGTTTTCTTCTCTCTCACTCAATCCGCCGTGTCCCGGCCCGTCCGGGAGCCAGAGCCAAGACCCCGGGCTGTCCGGAAGCCAAGGCCCCGGGTCATTCGGGTGCCAAGGTCTCAGCCCGTCCGGGAGTCAAGACCCTGTTTGCGGCGCTGTTTCTTGCGTCCGGGCTGGCGCTGGTATCCTGCGATGATGCCCTTGTTGACAGCGAAACCTATGGATCGTTGGAAGGGGTCGTCAGGGACGATTCAACCACTGCGCCCATTGCCATGGCGGCGGTGACCACCAACCCGGCTACCGAAGCTATTGTAACCGACAGTGACGGCAAGTTTTCACTGAAAGAAATACCCACCGGGAGTTATTCGATTTCCGTTAAAAAATCGGGGTATGAGCGAACCAGTGTCAGCGTCGCTGTCCGTGAAAACAGAACCACCCATGCCACCATACTGGTCCCGCAGGAAAAGGAAGAAGAGGACCCGGAGGCATCGGCCACCGTGAATATCACAAACTGGTGGAATGAAACGAGCGGCGACTCGGTGCATGTGCATGTCGGTTACCGGATTGAAAATACGGGATCGGTTAACATTGCAGAATATGACATCACATTCCGGATTGAGAATCCGGGCGGTGAATTTTTCCACAATGAAGAAGGCAGTGATTTACAGGCGGGACGCAGCAAAACAGGAGAGTTCGAGAAATACATCCGTAATGAAGAGGCCGGGCAAGTGGAGGTCGATAACCTTTGGTATTCCCGGGAAGAGTGACATGCAAGGACTGCCTGGCAAAAAAAAAGCACCGCCAGAGTCCCTGCTCTACCATAACGATAAAGCGCAAGTTTGCCGACTTTTAGGTTGGCTCTGACGATGCTAATTACTCAGTTTATAAATATTTCATACAGTTGTCAAGCTGTAGTTTTTGAATAACGAAAGAAAACATGTGTTTAGCATGATTTTGGCCAACTTAAGTTACGGCAGGCAGGTATACTGTTTTTTCGAATAGTCGTGACCCGTGACATTTCGATCACCAGACCGGGATATTGTTTATTCCCGATCACCCGGCATGTATCCTGTTTTTTCGTGAAGGCCATTGTTGGCTATAGTTCACATTGAAGGTTGTCGAAAACGACCTATATGATACCACAGTGGCGGTTTGTGAATGTGCCAATGTGGCCTATTGACTACAAGCGTATTTTTTTAAAAAAGATGTTGCCCTGTGATCGCCACTCCAGGTAAAGTAGTCACTCCGTTTCTTGCACATGTACTATTAGAAGCCTTTAATAATCAGAGGCTTTAACAAAACGGAAACGGAAACCTATCAATACCTCATAGCTATGAATCAAATAATCAGAGGAAATCGCTACGTTCTGACGTTTGGAGTGGCGGCGCTGTTAACAATGGCCACCGGTATAACGGCTTGCGACGTGCTGAATACGAACAATGAAAAAGGACTCGGACAGATGAATATTCATATGTCCAGCATCGATGAACAGGCCGGGAAAGTGGTCGCCAATCCGGAGGATTCCGGTATCGACACATCCGGGGAGGTGACAGGCAATCATCAGAATCCAATGGATGGACTGGAAGAGGTGAACATTGATGTCCAGGAGCTGAGAGTGCTGTATGCCGAAACCAGACCGGATACGGTTACCCAGGATGGGGAAGTTGTCATCGATACGGTGACGACGGACGCCATCTGGATCGAACTGGAGATTACGCCCGGTCAGATTAATCTGATGGATCTCACCGATGCCGGTATGCTTCTTGGAGAAACCGATGTCCCCGAAGGATACTATGGTCAACTCCGGTTGGTACTGGGCGGCAACAATGAGGTTGTGGTCAATGGCGAGACCCATTCGCTGCGCGTTCCCAGCGGTCAGCAATCCGGGTACAAGGTCCAGTACGAGGGACGACTGCATTCCGGAGAGATCATGGATCTCACCCTCGCCTTCGACGCGGAACGGTCGGTCCATGTTACCGGCAACGGACAATTTATGCTGAGACCGGTGATGAAACTCCGGTAACGGCGGCGCGCCCGGCTGTAGCCGGTGATCAAGATCTTTTACTGACCGGGCCTGGACCGGTCAGGAGCGACACCGGCCGGCCTGTCTTAGCCGTTGTAAACAACTTTTATGTTGTAAAATCTTTTATTGCGCATTAAGCCCTCATTCGATTCATATTTATGATGATAATGAGGGCTTTTTTGTATGCAAACATAAAAGGGAGCATCTTCGGGATCTATATAAAAGAGTTTAGCTCAAATGATATAACGGGTATTAAAAAAGTAGAAGAACTTGAAATCGATCCGCCATCCATAAATCCGTTTTTTCCGTTATATTGCGCGGGATATGTTTGAACAACGAAATCCCGAAAGTGCAATGCCAGACAAACCTGTTTCCGTGGTGACCGGCGGGGCCGGCTTCCTCGGCTCACATCTGTGTGAGCGTCTTCTGAACGAAGGCCACCGCGTCATTGCCATGGATAATCTCGCCACCGGAACGATCGACAATATCGCCCACCTGGTCGACCAGACCGACTTCCGGTTTATCAAGTATGATGTCACCGAGTACCTTTATATCAACGAACCGGTGGATTATATCTACCATTTTGCCAGTCCCGCTTCACCGATCGACTACCTGAACATGCCGATCCAGACGCTCAAGGTCGGTGCACTGGGGACCCACAAGGCGCTCGGACTCGCCCTCGGTAACGGCGCCCGGTTCATCCTGGCCTCAACCAGTGAGGTGTACGGCGATCCGGAGGAGCATCCCCAGAGCGAATCATATCGCGGCAATGTCGATCCGGTGGGGTTGCGCGGGGTGTATGACGAGGCCAAGCGTTTTGCCGAGGCGATGACCATGGCCTATCACCGCTATCACAAGGTAGAGACGCGCATTGCCCGGATTTTCAACACCTACGGACCGCGGATGCGGATCAAGGACGGACGTGTTCTGCCCGCGTTTCTCTCCCAGGCGCTGCGCGGTGAGGACCTCACCGTCTTCGGCGACGGTTCCCAGACCCGTTCGTTTACCTATGTGGACGATGCGATCGAGGGGATCTTCCGCCTGGCCATGTCCGGCCATGCCGATCCGGTCAACATCGGCAATCCCGAAGAGATCTCCATCCGCGATTTCGCCGATGAGATTACCCGTCTGACCGGGAGCGACTCACAGATCACTTACAAGGAACTTCCCCCCGATGATCCCAAGGTGCGCATGCCCGACATCGCCCGCGCCCGCGAGGTACTGGGCTGGGAGCCGAAGGTGGACCGCCGTTCGGGGCTGAAGAAAACACTGCCCTACTTTACCGACAAGGTGAGTGTGGATGTCCGTTGAGGACCCTGCAGAGGTGAAGAAATCCCGGAGTACCTGTACGGCGCGGAACCGATGGATGCCCTGATGACCGATAAGGCCGGCGCTGGAAATGTCCATTAAAATATTTTTGATGTATTATTTCGAAAATTTTTATATAGTGATGAAATAGTGGTTTGTTCTCATGTATATTGTTTTTTTGCGGGTATCGTAATTTTGAATGGAGATGTTCAAAATGCAGAAAATGGTCAATCTACACGGAAATAGCCGTTAACGATTCCCGGGATCAATAAAAATACGGTAAGCAGGTATGGCGAAGCAGGACGTGGAACAGCAGTTTACCAGGGAGAGCATCCTGAAGGTCATCAGCAATGAACTGGCCGGACTGGATCTGTCGCCCGCTGATTATGTTCAGGTCGCCAACTCCATATTGGACTCCGCGCTGGGCAAAAATGAGGAAACCTCCGGCCTGGAGGCCATATACGGAGAGGGTGGTGCCGGCGAGGAATCCCGGAACAATGGTAACAATTCGCTCAAGTCCGACCTCAATAACCGGAAAATTTCCGGGTTGCCGGTCGTGACCGATGACATCAGTATTCGCGCATGTCAGCCGGAAAGTGACTTTGAAATATTTGAAAAGTGGACCCGGGAGGATCGGGGCCGGGAGTTTCTGCTTTCGCGGCTGGAGAACAACATTGAGAAGGCCGAGGAGGTGTTTTTCAACCGCTCCCACCTCTTCGGAATGGTATGCAACGCGATGCAGGAGCCGATCGGGGTGGTCGGGTTTTTAAATTATGACCGTGAGCACAAAAAGGCCGAACTGCGAAAGCTGATCGGCGAGCCTTCCTGCCGCGGCAAGGGGCTGGGGAAAAAAGCCTCGCGCCTCTGGGTCGGTTATGGCCTTTACGTCCTGAAATTGCGTAAAATCTACCTCTATACCTTCGACAGCAATCTCAGAAATATCCGCATCAATGAAGAGCTCGGCTTCCGGCTCGAGGGCGTTTTCCGCGAAGAGCACCTCGTCGACGGGAAACCCAAGGATATTCTGAGGATGAGTTTGATTCGTTCGTGAATGGTTGGCCGGAGTTTATTACACACGAATGAATATTCAGGTGGGCTATCCGCATATTGGTGCATGAAAGCTCCGATGATCACAGACACGAACCCTGTTTTTTTACCAATATATGTCACTGCACCGATTAAAAAACTGGCTCTATGATAACATCATTCTGGAAGCCAGGGATACCAAGAGTCTGCAGCAGCTCGCGCCGCTCTACAACGACTATCTGCCCTGGAGCGGCGCTTCCATCCGGCCCAGCACCCTGGTCTATATCCTGAATGACATCATGATTCATAACCGCAAGGTGGTCGTGGAGTGCGGTTCCGGGATTTCGACGCTGTTTATCGCCCGTTTCATCCAGAAAATGGGACGGGATGTCGCTTTCTATTCTATTGATCACGACATTCACTGGCTGGATCTCATCAGGGAGGAGGTGACAAAACAGGAGCTTTCGGCGTTTGTCCGGAGTATCCGGGCGCCATTGGTCCACAGCTCCCATTGCTGGAACGATGAACACCGGTGGTATGACCCGGAGGCCATCGGAAAATCGTTCAGCGAGACGAACATTGACCTGTTGATCGTCGACGGACCGCCCGCCAACCGGAAAGGGCAGGAATTCTCCCGGTATCCGGCCGTTCCTTATTTCCAGTCCCGGTTGAAGGG
>SLOL01000008.1 GCA_007132495.1 Balneolales bacterium | reverse complement strand
ATTTTTCCGACCGACTGCACCGTGTCGCAGTGGAATAATATGCCGTGCTCCCGGCATACGGCCGAAAGTTCCGGAATCGGTTGGATGGTGCCGGTTTCGTTGTTTACATGCATCAGGCTCACCAGCGCAGTCCGGTCACTTATTACTTTGGCCAGCGCTTCCGGACGAATCCGGCCCCGCTCATCCAGATCCACAAAAGTGACTTCATAACCCGATTTTTCCGCCTCTTCGAGAGGATGGAGTACGGCGCTGTGTTCGGTCCGGGCCGTAACAATTTGTTTTCGGCCGGTGTTGGCAAGGGTGCCGAAAATGGCGGCATTGTTACTTTCGGTTCCGCCGCTTGTAAAAATGATTTCCGCCGGTTCGGCGCCAATGCTTCGTGCAATTTTACCACGCCAGGTTTCGACAGCGACATTGGACTGACGTCCCATATGGTGAATGGATGAGGCATTTCCGTACTGATCCTTCAGATAGGCCGTCATCGTCTCCAGTGCACGCGGATCTATGGGAGTGGTCGCCGCATTGTCAAGGTAAACTGTCTGCATTGGGTTATAATTGTTCTGTTAAACTTGTATTTTGAAGAGTCAGAAACAGCAATACCGTAAAACGGATTCAGGGTCGGACTTTGCAGTCAGACAGAAAGATGCCGTTTTACAAGTACAGAATTTCACAGGAACTACATCTCAACAGGTTATTATTACAATTGTTGTAATTTAACGGTAAAAACGAAAGGAATCTTTTAAAATGACAAAACTATCTCTTAAAGATCTCGACCTCAAAGGAAAAACGGTTGTAATGCGTGTTGATTTCAATGTTCCCCTGAAAGACGGGGTCATTGGAGACGACAACCGTATACGGCAGGCGCTGCCAAGCATTAATCATGTCATTGAAGGCGGGGCCAGGCTGGTTCTGCTCAGCCATCTTGGACGGCCCAAAGGGGAGCCGAAGCCCGAGTTCAGTCTCAGGCCGGTGGGAGAGCATCTGAAATCGCTGGTCTCCGGCAATGTCTATTTTGGTGAAGACTGTATCGGCGACAAAGCAAAAGAGGCGGTTGACAGTGCATTACCCGGCGATATTGTGCTGCTGGAAAATGTCCGGTTTCATCCGGAAGAGACGAAAAACGATCCCGAATTTTCCAGAAAGCTGGCGGCACACGGCGATGTTTTTGTCAACGACGCATTCGGAAGCAGCCACCGGGCACACTGCTCTGTTGCCGGCATCACCGAATTCCTTCAGCCGGCGGCTTCCGGATATCTGCTCCAGAAAGAGATTGAGTATCTTAAAAACAGTGTGGAAAACCCGAAACGCCCGTTTGTGGCGGTTCTGGGGGGAGCAAAAGTATCCGACAAGATCGGAGTGATTGAAAACCTGATCACCAAAGTTAACACGATCATCATCGGCGGCGGAATGACCTATACCTTCTACAAGGCAAAAGGTCTTCCCATTGGTAACTCGATGCTGGAAGCGGACAAAGTCGAGCTGGCGGGTTCGCTTATGGAAAAGGCGAAAGCCAACAATGTGGAAATCATGCTGCCGGTGGACTCTGTTGTGGGCCGTGAGTTCAAGGAGGATACCGAGACCAAAACCGTACCCGAAGACGGTATTGAAGATGGGTGGATGGCCCTGGATATCGGCCCCAAGTCGGCCGAACTCTTCGGCGATGAGATTAAAAAAGCCAAGACGGTCATCTGGAACGGCCCGATGGGTGTGTTCGAGATGGAGGCCTTCGCCAAAGGAACCTTCGCTGTCGCCGGAGCCATGAGCACGGCAACCGAAGACGGAGCCATTACCATTATCGGCGGCGGCGACTCCGCATCGGCGATCAAAAAAGCGGGTCTTGAAGAGAAGGTTTCGCATGTATCGACCGGCGGCGGCGCCAGTCTGGAGTATCTCGAAGGCAAAGAGCTGCCGGGTATCGCCAGTCTGACCGACAAGTAACCGGACCATTCAACAGATTTTGCTGCAGAAACCGGGGATTTCTGCGAAACCGGTTACGGTCGGTTCCGTGGAAATCCTTATGGTGGCATAATCTCGTAATATTTTAGTACATTCATATCATCATACACGTATAACAGGTAAACAACATATTATGGCAAAACAACGAACTTTGGCAATTCTGAAACCGGACTGTGTACGAAAAGGGTTGATCGGTGAAGTCATCCGGCGCATACAGGAAGCCGGATTTACCATTAAAGCGATGAAAATGACCCGGCTAACCGGGGAGACCGCCGGTGGTTTCTATGCCGTTCACCGTGAACGCCCTTTTTTCGATGAACTGACCACCTTCATGAGCAGTGGACCCTGTGTGCCCATAGTCCTTGAAAAAGAGAATGCCATCGCTGATTTCAGAGAACTGATCGGTGCCACCAATCCGGCCGAAGCCCGGGAAGGGACCGTCCGCAAGGACTTCGCCGACAGTGTTGGTGAAAATATCGTTCATGGTTCCGATTCTGAAGAAAACGGAAAAATCGAAGCCGCTTACTTTTTCCCCGAAAGTGAACTTGTGGCCAACGAATCCTGATGCAATACCTTCCGGGAGATCGGAACCATCCCGCTATGGAACGGTCTTCCGGCAGCAATTTTCCAACAACCACCTGATCCCACGTATTCATGGCAAAAATCCCATCCGATTTTGTGGCAAAGATGTCACATGACCTGAAGACCCCTGTCGGTAATGCGATGATGTACGCCGAACTCATGTCCGAAGAAATCCGGAGTCTGGCCGATGAGAATCCGGAGTTCAAATCCCGGCTGGATCCGCTGGAGCACTATTGCGGGAACATCTATCTCTCCTCATCCAAGCTGATCAATGCCATTCAGAGCTGGGGGTATGCCTATCAGATCGAGGATGGGGTTTTTGAAATCCAGGAAACGGCGGTTGACCTCAAAGAGCTGCTCGATAATATCATCAAACGCAATCAGCTTTTCATCCGGGGCAAGTCTCTTGATGTCGGTGTGGAGTACCGGAGCGACCGGAAGATATACCACACGGACCGGGAGTTGATCACACTGGTCTTCGACAATCTGATGACGCTTTTCATCAATATGGCATCAGCCGGTTCGCAGATAGCTATTGAAGTGGACAAAAAAGGCGATGGACTCCTTTTCCGGTTCCTGCTTCCGAAGTCGGTTTTTAACCGGAAACTGATGGATATCTTTACCGGTGATATCACAATAAGCAAACATCCGGCACCTGAGCAGGGAATACTCAAACCGGGTGGATATGGCCTCATTTTTGCTGCCAGGGCATTGCAGCATATCGGGGCAGAACGCGGTGTGGATGATGAAACGGCCGATCCCCGGTCATTCTGGTTTCAATTGCCGCTGTCGTAAAATTTCATAGCTGATCAGGGCGCCACTGACCGAAGCGTTGAGTGACTCTATTCCGTTCAGCATGGGTATCCGGACCAGCATGTCACAGTGATCCCTGGTTTTTTTCCGGATTCCCTTATCTTCGCTTCCGATGATTACAACAAGCGGCATGTCAAACTGTTGTTCCCAGAGCGTCTGATCTCCCTGCATATCGGTACCGCAAACCCAGAACCCGGACTCTTTTAACGTGATGAGAGCCTGATTGAGGTTTACCACCCGTATAATGGGCAATCGCAGCACCGCTCCGGCGGAGGCCTTCATCACACCACCGGATACGGGCGCCTGACGGTGTTTGGATACCAGAACCGCCGAAATGTCTGCCGCAGCCGCGCTTCGGATGATCGCCCCGAAATTGTGCGGATCCTCAATCTCGTCGAGCGCCAGTATGGCCGGATTTCCGGAGAGATCGACCGATGCCAGCCAGTCTTCAAGCTCCATGTAGGTGGCAGCGCTTACCGATGCGACGACCCCCTGATCATTGACCGAACCTACAAGTTCGGCGAGTTTTTTACCGGGTACACGCTGTACCGGTATCCGGCAGGATGAGGCCCGTTGCTCCAGCTCCTTTATGGCTTTACCCTTCAGCTGGTCGCGCAGGTACAACTTGCCGATATGTTCCGGCTGTTGTTCCAGTAATTCCATGACCGCATTTCGGCCATAGATAAATTCTCCGGAATCCATGAATTTTTTTTGACGGTTTTTAAGTTATGGTAGTAGTGGCAGTTGTAACAGATGATGTTACTGATAGCTCAAGATAACCATACTCCGGCAGAGCTCAATGGTACGAAGAACAGAACATAAAGAATCGAATCTGTTCCGGCGGCAGCATATCCGCGAGCTGTCCGCGGAGGGGGTGGAATATTCCGGCAAGCGCAGTCTGAAAGGGGTCAACTATTTGCATATGGGGGTATCGCTGTTGATGGCGGCGCTGGGTCTGTTTTCGGTTTTCCTGGTCGTCATGGGCTATATTCGTATATTATGGATGTCATCACTGCTGTTGCTGCTGGGAAGTGTGAACGTAATGGTCGGTGCATGGCTGTTATATGAAACCGTGAACGAGCGCAAAAGTATTGATAACCTGGTAAAAAAAGCCGTGAAACGTGCGATATCGGAAAAGAACTGATGCCGGCAGTTGGAAAAAAATCAATCTATGGTCTATAACGAAGAAGAAGTAGCAAGAATCAGGACGGTTCTCGACTATCACGTGGGGAAAGGGCGTGACGATAAGCCGGTATCGGAGCAGATTCGCATCCTGCAATACCGCAAGCGAAGATTTATTTTTATTACGGCAATTAATGTCCTTGCACTGGTCTTCTTTGCCTATTGGTTTATCAGCGGGTTGACCGAACTGGCTTCCTGGATTTTTTACATTTTGATCGCTGTATTTTTGTTAAATCTGCTCTCCATATCGTATCAGAAGCGGCAAATTGAACAGGCCATATCCTGGCTGCAAACCGGAACCGACGTCAATCGATTGTAGGTACGGCGACCGGCCGCTGTTAAAGTGACAGGATGCAGGCAAGGCGACAGGTTGTAGATACGACGACCGGCCGGCAACATGTAAATCGGCTGCAGAAAAAGTCTGAAATCCGATTTGAAACCGGTGTTTAATACTCCTATTTTTCTGCAACCATTAACTTAGCCTTCTCGTCATAGATGGAGCCGAAATATATTTTTGTAACCGGGGGAGTTACATCATCTCTCGGAAAGGGAATTATTTGTTCATCCCTCGGATTACTACTCGCTACGCGAGGCCTCAGAGTAACCATCCAGAAACTCGATCCCTATATCAATGTGGATCCGGGAACCATGAATCCCTATGAGCATGGGGAAGTCTACGTTACCGATGACGGTGCGGAAACCGATCTTGATCTGGGGCATTACGAGCGATTTCTGAATATTCCCACTTCCCAGGAAAACAATGTCACGACCGGGCGCATCTACTACGATGTCATCTCCAAAGAGCGCAAAGGCGCCTATCTGGGTCAGACCGTGCAGGTTATCCCCCATATCACCGACGAGATCAAATCGCGTGTAAAATCAATCGGAGAGTCCGGCAAGTACGATATTATCATCGTGGAGATCGGTGGTACGGTGGGCGATATCGAGGGCCTGCCCTATATTGAAGCCATGAGGCAGCTGCGCTACGATGTGGGCCGGGAAAATACGGTTTCGATTCACCTGACCCTGGTGCCTTATCTCAAGGCGGCCGGTGAGTTGAAAACCAAGCCCACCCAGCATTCGGTGAAAACCATTTATGAACTCGGGATGCAGCCCGATATACTCGTATGTCGGGCCGAAATGGAACTGGACCACTCCATCCGCCGGAAAATCGCCCAGTTCTGCAATGTCGAAAACGAAGATGTCATCGCCTCGCTGGATGCAAAATCCATATATGAGGTTCCACTGCTTATGAAAAAGGAGGAGCTGGACCGCCGGGTGTTGAAAAAACTTCACATCCGTGCCGGCCGGCCCCGGCTCACAGACTGGAGCCGGTTTGTCCATGCCGTCTCTTATCCCGATCATCGAATAAAAATTGCTTTGGTGGGCAAGTATGTGGATCATCAGGATGCCTACCTGTCTATTGTTGAATCATTCAAGCACGCCGGCGCCGCAAACAACTGTGAGATCGATATTGTATGGACCTCCTCGGATCTTCTGGATGCCCGGAATGTCGGAGACCGGCTCGGTGATGTTTCGGGTATTCTGGTTGCTCCCGGATTCGGAGCCAGGGGTGTGGACGGCAAGTTGGCGGCAATATCATACGCCCGTGAGAACCGTATTCCCTTTTTCGGGATTTGTCTCGGCATGCAGTGCGCCTTGATCGAATATACCCGGAATGTGTGCGGCTGGAAGGATTCCGACAGTACCGAATTCAATGCCGATACCGCTTATCCGGTTGTGGATCTCATGCTTGAGCAAAAAAGCATCGATGACAAGGGGGGAACCATGAGACTCGGCGCATTTGACTGCCGGCTTGAAAAAGGCTCCTTTGCCCAAAAAGCCTACGGGGAAAACCTGATCAGTGAACGCCACCGTCACCGGTATGAGCTGAACAATCAATTCAAAGATCAGCTTGTCGAAAACGGACTGCGGATAACCGGAGTCAATCCGGACCGGGACCTGGTGGAGATCATTGAAATTCCGGATCATCCCTGGTTCGTGGGGGTTCAGTTTCATCCGGAACTTAAAAGTACGGTAAAAAAACCACATCCGCTTTTTGTGGATTTTGTGAAGGCTAGTTTTGAACATGCATCTCAAAACAAGACCCTGTTGAGTAACCATTCGCAGAAGAAGCCTCAGACCGCCTGATATGCCGGAATCAGAATCGACGCCCGGAAAGGACCGGTTCAACCGGATCAGGGTGCGTGTAAACGGCTTGCTGGTCATGGATCAGTCCCTGCTCATGGTCCAGCTTCTGTCGCCTGTGAATGGAGAGGTGATCTGGATGCCGCCCGGAGGAGGACTCAAATACGGAGAGTTGCTTGAGTCAGCGGTCCGGAGAGAGATGT
>SLOL01000062.1 GCA_007132495.1 Balneolales bacterium | reverse complement strand
TAATGCTGAAAGACAAATCCGATGTTATGCAGACGAAAATCAATCCGCTTGCTGTCTTTCATTTTGGTGATATCGGTACCGTTTACAAAGACATGACCCGATGTGGGTTTATCGAGGCCGCCGATCATATTGAGCAGGGTGGTTTTACCGGAACCCGACGGTCCGACGATACTGGTGAATTCCCCTTCTTCTATGGAAATATTAACATCGCGAAGGGCGTGAACCGGAACGGTATCCGGATTGTACACTTTGGAGAGGTTTTCGGTTTTTACGATGGGCATAACAGGGTCCTTTTTGAAGTTCCGGGAATATGTTTGTTTTTCTGAATAAATATATTGTCAAGTTTCCGGGTCAAGCATCTTTGGTTGCTTCCAGCGGGTGGATGCGGATCGCCTTCAAAGCCGGATAGATCGAAGCCAGCATGGTGATAACCAGCACAATCACCAGGACGGTTGTATAATCTCCGGTCGTCATGAACGGATAAATCAGATAGTCGAACCCAACCATGGCGGCTCCTTCGGCAAACATTTCAAGATTGATGCCGGTCTCACTCAGTCGCATAATACTCAACCATGCCAGAAGCATACCGGCCAGGGCTCCGCTCAATGTCAATATGACGGCCTCGAGCATGATCATACCGAATACCCGAAGCTTGCTCATGCCGATGGAGAGCAGCATACCGATCTCCCGCATGCGTTCGAACAGGGCCATCAACATGGTGTTCAGGATGCCGAATCCGAGTGCCAGCATAAAGATCATGGTTAGATAAACCACCATTATATCACCCAGCGCAACGATCATACTTAATTCCGGAGAGAGTTCCCGCCAGGTTTGCGCGTAGATACCGTCGAATCGGTCGTTCAAAGATGCAACCAGCGAAACGGCGAGCTCTTCATCTTCCAGCATGATCCCGATTTCGTGATAGACCGGCCGGTCGGCCAGTATGTCAATGAGATCTCCCGAACGCACGAAGATATTGCGTCGGTCATATTCAGAGGAAGCCGATTCAAACAACCCTGAGATATAGAAGGAACCGGAAGTCAGTTCGCTGTCTATATTTTCAAAAGTCAGAACGATCCGGTTCCCGATGCGCATGTTGTGCTCATCGGCCAGGGTCCTGCTCATTATCACGGCATTGCGCATGTCGGTGTCGAGAAAATCTCCTTCGACCATGTTTTCGTGGAATCGGGTTGTCCGGGTTTCAGTTTCCACGTCAATGCCCCGGATACGTACTCCGGAGGTTTTAACCGGAGACTGAAGCATACCTTCTGTGATGGTCCGGGAGGAATAAGACGCCACACCGGGATGTTCAGTCAGCCAGGTGGTGATGTCGTCGTGGTCCGGAATCTTGTTCCAGGGGTGAACATCGGCCAGAAATTCAGGATGATGAATTTGGGCATGGGTGACTTCCCGTTCAATCATGTAATCCATCCGCTGCTGCAGCAGTCCGTTGGCCCACCCGACAATCAATACAGCGGCCCACAAACCAACGGCGACGGCAGCCAGCAGAACCGTGCTGCGCGCCGGATGGCGCCAGATATTTCTCCATGAAATGGTGATCAGGGTTTTCATATCAGTTCCTCGCAGCGTTAAGTATGTTCAATCGGGTTATTTTGATCAGAGGAAAGAGGAATACCACCATGGCGATGATAAATACGAAGAGTCCCTGCATATAAAATTGATCGGCGGCAAACGACATTGGCAGTATCGGTTCAAAGCCCATATCTATCACTGCCTGGGCAGCCTCCCCGCTGAGCCGGATCGGATTGATCAGCCAAAGGATAATCCAGGCTGCAGCCATTCCGGTCAGTACCCCGATAATGCTGATGAACAGCGTCTCGAGGAATACCACGCTGCACAGACGACCCCGTTTCATTCCGACCGACAGCAATACACCAAATTCCCGGATCCGTTCCATGGTCATGGTCAGCACTGTACCCAGAAATCCAAAACCGATCACCACATATAATACGAGCGTGATGAACCGGGGTCCCGCCAGATCGAGTTCCATCAGCTCCAGGAGTTCCGGCATCAGCTCGGGCCAGGTGAAGACAACCAGTTCCCCGTCTTCAAATTCGCTGCGCAGCGAGGCGGCCACCCGGTCGGTCTGCCGTTCACGCTCGGGAGATATAAGCAGTGAGGTCAGGTGATCGTCGGCGGATAGCAGCCACTGTGCGGAATGCAGTGGCATATAAACCGCCATATTGTTCATTTCACGAACCGGATGGTCGATCACACCGGTAATCTCAAACAAACCACTGGCCGACATGCCGAACCGGCCCTGTCCGATCAGCACCAACGTGTCTCCTACCGCCATGCCCAGCCGGTCCGACATCCCTTCGGCTATCACAACAGCCTGTTCGTCCGAATCAAAAAAACGGCCTTCGGTCAGGTAGTTTCGGATGTTGTTGAAGCGGTGTTCTTTTTCCGTATCAATGCCCAGCACAACCGAGCCGCGGGTATATCCTCCGTTGGCGGCCAACATGAACGTTTCGATTCTAGGGACAATATGCGAGATCCGGTCGTCGGCATCCAGGATTTGATCCCGAAGCTGATCATCGTAGTAGAAAGCATTGTCCAGCGACGATTCATCATCATATCGGTAGTCCTGCAGTTGAAGGTAACCGGTGCTGAAGCTGACCGTCCGGTCGATCATCAATTCGTAACTTCCCCGGTTTATGGACTGCATCATTATAGCGAGGATCACTGCAAAGACAATAGCGGAGACAGTGATCAGTGTACGCCGGCGTTTTCGCCAAATATTTCGCCAGGCGAGTTTAAGGTAGATAAGCATGGCAGTGGTCGTTTAGCGTTGCCGTTGCATATTCTGTTGGGTGAAGAACTGCTCGTTGATGTCGATGTCGAACTCGATCTCGTCATATATCAGAATCGTACGTTCATTATCGGCATCAACCGGAGTTACCGTGAACCTGGTCGGCAGCTCCCTGTCACCTATCCGGCGAATTTCATCCAGTTCCATGAAGTTGACCAGTTCGTCCTGTTGGTCGTAGTTCTCCACCCGGAGCTGGATATAGGCATCGGTGCAGATCCAAATCTCCACTTTTCCCCAGACGACCGGGGTATCCGGTTTGGGAATCAGTCTTATCACCCAGGCCTGGCGTCCCCCGTATTCTTCGGTACGAAGGATTTCATGCTCGAAATCTTCGGCCAGGTCGGTGTCGCGCACCAGGTCGTCATTGGTGAAATCCGATCCCATCCACGACTGTGCCATCATGGATGAGGGGAGTCGCACCGTACGATCAATACGCGGGTCAAAATTCCAGATATTATCTTCCCGCATTAGAAAAGCGGTGCCTTCATCGCGGGCGGGTGCCGTAATGATGATCATCGAGTAGTCTCTGCCCAGCATCCACGATCGCATCGATATTTCGCGATCATAGCGCGTCCGCTCGATCCTCATGGTCATTTCGGCGTAGTTGGAGTTGCCCCGCATCATCTGTTCCATCCGGGTGATGATCTCCGCCGGATCCTGTGCCTGCAAGCCGGAATTCATCAAAAAAATCATCGCTCCGGTAAAAATTACACACTTTATACAAACTTTCTTTAATACATTCATGCTTCCTCCTGTTCATTCCATCCGGTGTCATTATACCGGCCTGTTGTGTTCGTAATACTATTTGTCGTATGCGTGGATTACTTATTTGGACACACTTTCTTTTTGTTTTCCGAAATCGGTTTTCACCGGCACCTGTTTACTGTCCTTCCATAGTTGGTAATACTCCGGTTTCATTAAAATCCGGAAGGTGTGACTGATCACTTCCTCTTTCCGCTTTTCCAGAAACTCCTGATACTGCTCGTCGGTAAACTGATAGGCTGATTGAACCCCAATTCTACTGACAAAAGGATATATGCACATCCCCGTCAGGCTTACGGCCAAATGGCTTGAATCCACATCTTCGTTGTATTTGCCTTCCCGGACTCCCTGGTCCACCTGGTCCATGAAGGTTGTTGCACTCAGCTTTGGATGGTCCGGTTCATCGTCCTTGCTAACCGGCATGACTTTTTTCGCCAAATCCAGCAGGCGTTGTGGATTTTTGGAAAATTCATGCATCATGAACAATGGAAATTTCGGATGGGCCATCATGGTCTCATGGTAACGCCGAACAAACGTAACAATCTGTTCCTCTACGTGAAGCTCCGGGTTTCTCAGAATAGCACCCAGCGGAGCAATCAACTCCTTATAGTCTTCCTCAAAGATCACATCAAACAGCTGATGTTTGCTGCGAAAATAGTAGTGCAGCATCATCTTGTTCGTGCCCGCCTCATCGGCGACTGTCTGCATGCGCGCTCCTGCAAACCCATCGCGCCGAAAAACTCTTCTGGCTGCTTCTTTGATCTTTTGTTCGGTATTCATTTCCTGTTTAGTCATTCGCGTCTGTGGATTCAGTAACGTTGATTTATACGGATGGTTTTACCATAGTGTTTCAAACATACAATTTAACAATATATTTTAATGTAATTAGTTCAACCATCTGGTTGGTTATGAGTATAAAAACTAACCGTGTATTTTGTCAAGCCTTCATAGCATTATTTGCAAAAATTAAAGAGTTCTAAAGAATTCTTTTTCAGGCATGGTGTAATAAAAGTTATTCTGACACCCTAGCAGTACCCAATTTTTAAGTTTGCCACATTTTTCTCAAACAAAAAAGCCCTGCACCGCCGTAATGAACTGCGATACAAGGCCTTTTGTTCGTCGGGGCGACAGGGTTTGAACCTGCGACCCCTTGCAACCCATCTATTTTATTATCCTATCCCATTAATTACCACACACTGCCAAAAACACCTTATAAATTATTGGTATAAAAGGTTTTTACATGATTTGACTCTCCCATTAACTACTGATGTATTACTACCTAGTCTCGTTAAAAAGTTGTCACGGGAAGAACTCATCGAGAATCTGCCCGACGAACTCATGGTGTTGCTGCAAGAAATCGACGATATCGAATTGGTTCTTTCTCATTTCTTGAACGCAGGATATATCGGTTTCCCCGGTGCTCGTCACCAATCACGGGTCCACCAACGAGGCCTCGTCACCTTCGGGTCTGCATTGGCCATCTACAACAGAGATAAAATGATTTCAACAGGTATTCCCTACTACAAGGCTGATACGGAAGAGTTGCTGGGATACTGGTTGCGCGAAAAGTGTGACGATGGCGACGAAATTCAGTTTTGGGGCTACGGATTGCCTTCGGCAGATTATCACAAGTTTTCGTTTTTGTTGACGGCCTTACGCAATACCAAAACTTACTGCACGGTCGTCGATCACAGGAAAGATGGTTCCGAGACCAATCTAATGAAGCTTGCGAGACTCCACTATGGGGACGAATCCGGGATTCTCAGAGTGGAGACCGATGGTTTGGTGGATAATTGGTCGATCGACATTGGCACGTAGCAAGTTTCAATAAGGCAACAGATTGTAATTCTATTAAGGTGGTTTCGGGATCAAGATGATCAAGTAGGCGGCTCTGCCCAAAATTGAGCGGAGTGCGCCTCTCAAACTGAACGTACGGGTCATGTTTACTGTGAATTTCACCCCATTCTAACCCGCCTGTATATCAGACGCGGGTACTACGATCGAGGGAGAGAAGGGTAGGGAGTAACTGAACCCAGAAATGATGATATTTATGGACATTCAGTAATTCTTTAATTCTTTAATTAAGTTACCTCATAAGAAGTATTTTACTAATTTTTTATGGAATATAGGGGTTCATTAACAACTTATATACAAAGAAGCGGAGGGCGTAATGGATATTGTAATGCTGACCAAGTTCTTCATGTGGTGCACTATCCTGAACGTAGGGCTACTGGTTCTATCGTTCTTGGTAGTTGCATTTGGATTCGGTAGTGACTTTGTCTATCGAATGCACAGCAAGTGGTTTCCAATGCCAAGGGATACATTCAACACGGTTCTATATTCGTTTATTGGCGTCTATAAGATCTTGGTGTTCGTGTTCAATATTGTACCATGGGTGGCGCTAATCATCATCAAATGATAAGGAGCTTTAACACTATTAATATTTAAAAAAAATAACAGAGAATAATATTCCATTGAATCCGGATATAACCTGCAAAAGTTCTATGTAATGATGGCAATGTAAAAACTTTGATGCCGGTAGTTCCAGATGATGAAAGTATTCTCATATACCGGTGGAGATGGTCCAATTTTTTTTTCTAATTGCAAAAATTTGAGACAGATCCGTTCCTGTGGCTGCGTCATACTTTTGGAATATCAATACCACCTGGTATAACGAGGTGCGATACTTATATCCCCAGAACTTCAAGTCAAGACGTGGTTCGTAGGAGGCTTACAATAATTGTGGCTTTTCCAGCTACTGTAAGTGGGTATTTTCCATTGAATCGGAGTTTTTTTGAGTGGACTACCTATATAACCCGTAAAAACTTAAACAAAATGAACCCAATCAATCGTCCTAAACTGTTACCCTTCATAGGAAGATTTACACTGCTACACCTTGTTATTTATTTCTCAGTAGGGTATGTATTCCTGTTTTTTCAGGATTTGTTGCCGGCATCCGGTCGTTTCGCGCTGGATCTTTATGAACCCTTCCGTGCCCTTGGTTCCATGGCCGTTTCCGGACAGATATTGCGGGGGCTGGCTTTTGCCCTGGTCTTCTATCCCTTTTACAATGTCATATTTGAAAATGTGCGGGGCCGCATAATTATGTTCGGAGCAATGTGGGGTGTTGCACTTTTCGGCTCAGTTGAGCCACAGCCCGGTTCAATCGAGGGGATCATCTACACTACTATTTCATTCACCGAACATTTGTACGTACTGCTGGCTGTCGCAGCACAAATGTTGCTGTTTGTCTGGCTTTTCTTTAAATGGGAAACGTTTTCGCAGAAAAGATCAGGTCCGTCTGAGCTTGAAATC
>SLOL01000214.1 GCA_007132495.1 Balneolales bacterium | reverse complement strand
CGCGATGCCGCCTCGCCACTCATGTGGCGGCCCTCGCCAACCGCCATAATGACCACATCGGCTTCGGCAGCCATAGCCAGCGCCTCGTCAAACCCTTCCCGGGAAGTATTTCCGATCTCCAGGGCGGTACCTTCGGTATAGCTAACCCGCGTGTCATCGGAGACAAGACTCCGGATGCCGTCGAGCAGTGTTACATTGTCGGTGTGTTCGCCGGCGGCCGACCACGACCCCAGCAGGTCATACTGATTGTCACCCAGCGGACCGATTACCGCCACATGTTTCGTCTCTTTGGAGAGCGGCAGTACATTATCCTCGTTTTTCAGCAGGACGATGGACTTCTGCGCCACTTCCAGGGCGAAATCCAGAAAATCCTCCCGCATGATCGTCTCGGCCTCGCGATCGTAGTCGGAGTAGCGGTAAGGGTCGTCAAACAGACCCAGTTCAAATTTCATGTCAAGAATGCGGGCGACCGCCATATCCACCTGTTCCTCCTTGACGACCCCTTGTTCGATGAGACCGGGGAGTTCATTGAGAAAAATCTGACTCATCATGTCCATATCCACATTGGCATTCAGCGATAACTCGGCGGCGTGTGCTTCATCACGGGCATAACCATGGGGCATCAATTCCATAATAGCCGTGTAATCGGTAACGACAAAACCGTCAAAACCCCACTCGTCGCGCAGGATTTGATTAAATAAAAAGTCACTTCCTGTTGCAGGAACACCGTCGTATTCGTTGAAAGCGGTCATAAATGTGCGAATGTCGGCTTCAACCGCCGCCTTGAATGGGGGCAGGTGAATCTCACGTAGGGTGCGTTCAGAAATATCTACGGTATTATAATCGCGGCCGGCTTCCGGAACGCCGTAGGCGGCGAAATGTTTGGCGGTAGCCATGATGGTTGTGACGTCAGACAGATCATATCCCTGGAATCCTTCAATCCGGGCCACACCAAACCGCTTGTTAAGCAAAGGATCCTCCCCGGCACTCTCTACAACCCGGCCCCAGCGCGGATCGGGAGAAACATCGATCATGGGCGTAAAAGTCCAGTGGAGCCCGGCGGCCGAGGCCTCTTTTGCGGCAATCCGGGAAGCTTTTTTGATGAGCTCAGGATCCCAGGTAGCCGCCTCGCCCAGCGGCACCGGAAAGATGGTGCGGTGACCGTGGATCACATCAAAGGCGAACAGCAGCGGAATACCCAGACGCGTCTCTTCCACGGCGATCCGCTGCAAATCAAGCGTGTGTTCAACGGTATGCGCATTGAAGACCCCTCCCAGCTTGGATTCGTAGATCATTTCGCGATACTGTTCGCTAAGAACCGGACCGGTTTCGGCGAAGCCGCTGCTCAACAGATTCAGCTGACCCACCTTTTCCTCAATAGTCATCAGAGACAGTACCGAATCCACCCGTTCGGGATGCCGGAGAGGAGTGAAGCGTACCGGCGATTCGCTGCTGCGTTCAACACGTTCGGCGGACGTGACTTTACCGACGTCGGTATCCGGGCCGGATCCGGAGACCCGCAGGTGTTCGTTATCTGTTGTGCCGCAGGCCGTGATGACCAGTGCGACAGCTAATAAAATGGTTTTGATAAGTCCGGAATTTTGCTTGCTGTATGGCATGAGCTGGGTATTAGGTTAGTGTGTATTCATGTTCCGGAAGGAGCATGAATACAATATAAAAAAGTGCAAAACTAATATGCAAAATAAACAAATAACAAATCATGTCCGCAGAGATCAGCCGCACACGGTGATATGGGTGCTACATTCATACTATTGTTAAAAAATACCTTATAATGTTCTTAATAAACAATAATAAGACCCGGTTGTAGTCTTCTCCGACAGAAAGGACCGCCCAATAAAGCCTTGCAGGATTGTTGCCATAATATTTACAGTGGAGTGCAATGTCAAGAAATAAAATAATGCAAAAAAAAGTGGTTGATAGTAAATTTGCATTTACCTATTCTTTCGAGTAGCAATCCGGGTAGTTTCCGGTGAATTGTCACTGTAGCAAGGTGCTATTCTGTTTACCATTGTGCTGTTTGGGTTGCCATTGCGCTTTCCTGGTTGCGGGATCGGATACAGGTATATATTTTGAAATTCAATAAACCATAAAATAATAAACGCATTTACTGTATAGTGAGGTCTCTTTCGTTTTCTGCCCGGTTTTCTTCCTTCATGTCAACCTGCGTGTCTTCTTTCATGCCGGCCGTCGTGTTGTCTGCCGTGATTCTGTTTTCATGTGACGATCCCGAAGCAGAACGAGAGTACAAAACCTACAGTAACCCCGTTAACATCGACTATACCTACAGTAATGTCCAGACGCACCTGGGTATGTCCTATCGTTCCGGTGCCGATCCGGCCGTCGTACCTTTCAGGGACCAATACTATATGTTTGTAACCCGCTCCCAGGGGTACTGGATGTCCGATGATTTGAGAAGCTGGGAGTTTATAAGACCTCAAAACTGGTTTTTTCCGGCATCCAACGCTCCCGGCGCCTGGCCGGTGAACGATTCCCTGCTCATTGCACTTGCAAGTCCCGACGGTTGGCAGAATGTAATAACTACGGATGATCCGCAAACCGGTACCTGGCAGGGGGTGCCATCTCTGCTGACGGAACTTGCTCCGGTTCATGATCCGGCGCTGTTTGTGGATGACGATGGAAGGGTATATGCCTACGGTGGTTCATCCAATGTGCATCCGATCTGGGGAGCAGAGCTTGATCCGGAGCATTACTATCTGCCTGAAACGGATAAATTGGAGCTGTTGCGATTGCATCCCGAAAAACACGGCTGGGAGCGGTTCGGAGAGGATCATATGGGTGGAGAGCATGAACCTTTTATCGAGGGTCCCTGGATGACCAAATATGACAATACCTACTATTTGGAGTACGCAGCACCCGGAACGGAATTCAATGTCTATGGAGATGGCGTTTATACCTCCGAAAATCCCCTTGGGCCATTTACCTATGAAGAATACAGTCCCTTTTCCTATAAACCGGGAGGATTTATAACCGGTGCCGGCCACGGCAGTACGGTACAGGATCCCTGGGGCAACTACTGGCGCTACACTACAATGGTCAAGGGTATTGTGAACCCTTTTGAAAGACGTATCGGAAAATTTCCGTCCGGCTTTGACGAGGACGGTCAGCTTTATGCCAATACGGCTTACGGCGATTATCCACACTATCTGCCGTCGGATGAAGAACGGGGGCGTGAAGACTGGTTTACCGGATGGATGCTGCTCTCTTATGAAAAACCGGTGGAAGCATCGTCCCGGCATGAAGATTACGTGCCGGAGCATGTCGTCGATGAAGATATCAAAACCTATTGGGTGGCCGAATCCGCTGCGGAAGGGGAATGGATCACCATAGATCTTGAGGAACTGAGCCGCGTGAAGGCCCTTCAGATCAATTATACGGACTATGAGTCGAATATTTACGGCAAACCCGACACTCTGTATCATCAGTATCTGATCGAGTCTTCTGCAGACGGGGAAAACTGGGATGTACTGGTGGATAAAACCGATCATAGCGCCGATGTGCCCAACGATTATGTAGAACTGCCCGAACCGGAACAGGCCCGCTACATCCGATTTACAAATGTCCATGTACCTACGCCTAATCTTGCGATATCCGGTCTGAGAGTATTTGGAAAAGGGCCGGGTGATCCTCCATCTACGGTTGAAAATTTCCGCGCAGAACGCGGTTATGACCGGCGCCAGGCATATTTGAGCTGGAGCGCCGTCGAAGAAGCTCAGGGATATCATCTCTATTTCGGAATCGATCCGGAAAAGCTTTACAACTCGGTCATGGTTTACAAGGATACCACCTTCCATTCAAGGGCTTTGAATATCAATCCCGAATATTATTTCAGGATAGAAGCTTTTAACAAAAACGGGATATCTGAGAGAAGCGATGTTTTCCGTGCCCGATAACCGCAATAAAAACATTAAACATACATTCGTTTCAAATATCTAACAATAAACGTATTATTTATTATGAAATACCTCCTTCCCTTATTGCTAATAGCAGCTTTTTCGATGACCGCTTGTAATAATACCCGGACAAGCGCCCAACATGAAGGGGCCGCCACTTTCAACATGGCAACCTATAATATTTTCTATCAAACACCGCCGGAACATGCCAACAGCTGGCAGCAGCGACGGGCTCATGTGGCCAATCTGATCCGGTTTCATGATATCGCGCTTCTGGGTTCCCAGGAGGGGATGCATGACCAACTGCAGTATCTGCGCAATGATCTGGGCTATGAATATGTCGGTGTAGCGCGGGATGACGGAGACGCAAAAGGCGAACACAGTGCCATTCTGTACGACCCCGAACGCTTCCGGGCTTTGGACGAGGGGACCTTCTGGCTCTCTGAAACACCGGATCGGCCATCCATGGACTGGGGGGTGAATTTCCACCGTATCTGCACCTGGGGAGAATTTGAGCATAGCGCTTCGGGCATCCGGTTTTATGTCTACAATGCACATTTCGACCACGAGAGTCAGCTTGCCCGTGAAAACAGCAGTGAAATGGTACTGGAGCATATCGACGATCATGTCCCCGGTGATGTCCCGGTCGTATTTATGGGAGATCTGAATGCCGTACCGGGCAATCCGGCATATGAAATGGTGGCGGATCACGATCGTTTGCACGACGCGTACGAGATTACCGAAAATCCACCGCACGGTCCAACCGGAACGTTCAACGGATTTGATGTTAACCGGGTCCCCGACCGCCGTATTGATTATCTGTTTTTATCCCGGCACTTTGATGTCCATCGCTACGGCGTACTCACAGACACCTATCTTCATGACGGGATGGTCTATTTTCCATCCGACCATTTTCCGGTATTGATCGAAGCTACACTGCGTCCCTGATCTTCCTGGCGGTTACATCGCCAAAGGCGGTTCCGTCCAAATCAACCTGACCCACTGACCCTCTAAAACACTTCTTGTTCAACCGGCTTGCGGGCCGGGTCGGTGTGCAACGTTGATTCACGGATGGCGATATCCACGCGAACAAGGCTCAATGTGCCGTTCTGCTGCTCCTGGTTGGATATCTTATTCTTGAGTACTCTGATGGTCGAGCCGGCCAGATCAACAAAGTCGGTGTGGATGGATGACATCAGGGGCCGGCGATGGACACAAGTTGGAAGATTGTCATAGCCCAGAATGGCCACATCATCGGGAATTTTCAATCCTTCTGCTTTGGCGGACTCCATGAAACCGGTAGCCATGGTATCGTTGGTGGCAAAGACCGCCTCTGCTATACCCGTTTTATTGGAGTCGGAGATATTGCTCTGTTTCCGGAACTGGTTGAAGGCCGATACACCGCTTTCAAATTCGTAATCACCATCGTACTTCCAGGAGAGTTCCAGCTCGGGATAACGATGGATATAGTCCACAAATCCGTTGTGCCGGAAACGGCTTTCCGGTTTGATTTTCGGCCCCTCGATAATCCCCAGTTTCCGGTAACCCTGCTGATGAAAGTGCGCTGCCGCCAGATGACCGCCGCTGTATCCGTCAAAGGTGACGGTGGTAATACTCGGATTTTCAATGTGGGCATTGGATACCACCGGGTAATCCTTCGGTAACACCTCAAGAATCCGGTTATAGTGCTCATGCTCCAGAGCGGGAAAAAACAAAATTATTCCGTCAAAGTTATCATCACGGTGGATGCGCTGGACAAACTTCACACATTCACTTCGCTGATTCCGGACGCTCATCAGGGAGATGCGCACATTCTCCATATAGGAGGCCTCCCGGTATCCGCAGAAGTATTTCGCGTAAAATTCTCCTATGCGAAAGTCGGATAACAGTGCAAAATGGAGCTGTTTGCTTTTTTTGCTTACGCGCCGTTTACGGGGTTGTGATTTGTACCCGATCCTGTTTGCGGCGCGGTGCACTTCGGACCGTGTTTTCTCGCTGATTTTACTTGAGTTAGCAAGTGATCTGGAAACCGTTGAAATGGAGTACCCGGTCTCCTCGGCAATCTGTTTAAGCGTGGATTTCATAGCTGCTGATGTAATTCAAAATATTATCATACCCAATGCAAAAGTACAACTTATTGTGAGAATATCATAATCAGATGTAATTGACTCATACCGGTTGCCGAAGGGCATCCAGTACCTTCATATTGGCTACGGAATCCTCCAGTGGAGTGGGAACAGGGTGGTTTTCCAAAATGGCTTCGGCGAAACGGTCTCCCTGTATCGTGAAGTGGTTGCACGGTTCAAAACTCATCTCTTCCGAAGTCTCACCGCGGGTGAGTGTCAATTTAGAGGGACTGTCAAAATCGGGATTGAACGGCCAGTCCATCATGATATAGCCACCGGTTCCGAAAATCTTGACGTACTGGTAGCCCGGACTGCGCATGGTGCAGCTGAAAACCGAAGTGCCTCCGTCAAATTCCAGCAGCCCCGATGCCAGGCGGTCCACCTGGAAACCGGGCTCCAGCTCCAGCGATCCGGTCGCCCGGACCGGCTCCCGTTCAAACAGGAACCGGGCGCAGTTTACCGAATAACAGCCGATGTCCATCAAGCCGCCTCCGCCCATGCCCGGTTTGTTGCGGATATTCTCCGGATCGTCATTATAATAGGAGAAGAACGAATGGATGATCTTGAGGTCACCGATCGCGCCTTCCCGGACCAGCTCACGGGTCCGTTGCCAGCGCGGCTGAAAACGGTACATGAACGCCTCCATGACTTTAAGGTCCGGGTATTTGCGGGATGCGGTTACAAGCGATCCGGCCTCTTCAGCGTTCAGCGCCACCGGTTTCTCGCACAGAACATGCTTGCCCGCCTCCAGCGCCTTGATGGTCCAGGGCACATGCAGATGGTTGGGAAGAGGATTGTAGACCGCGTCGATCCCGGGATCGGCCAGCAGCTCCTCGTACGACCCGTAATGGTTCGGGATTCCCAGTTCGGCGGCGGCATGGGCGGCACGGGCGGCATCGCGCGATGCAATCCCGGCTATTTCACAGAGCGAACCCTGCTGCATGGCGGGCAGAACATACTTCACACCGATTTTAGCTGTGCTCAGAACTCCGAAACGTACTTTTTTCATGATAAACTGTTTTAATTTAGTTATTCACCGATCTTGAAAACTCGCATCAATGCTGTACAAAATACAAAATCATAGCTGCACAACCTTATCCGGATTTCAATGCTGCTCTACTAATCATTGATTTCTATCGCTGGACCTTAAGTTATGATCGATTGTATCTTATGCGAATTATTGGAAAAATCAATTTGATTTTTTATATATAGTAATTGCCGGTACCACCAGGGAGTACTTGAATGAATAGGGTGTGGGAGAGCACATCTTTCATTTCAATTTTCAAGATGGAACAGTCCGGGATTTTACTCTTGAAATAATTGACGAGGCAACAAGAGGTGAATTTGACCTGGAGATCGTCAGTTTTAATGTTGATCATGGGACGTCGGTTTTAATAAGAATCAAAGACAAATATATTCTTGTTGATACGGGTCCAAATCACAGGACCAAGGATCGTGTCGTCCCGTTTCTGAAGGATCGTGGCGTTGATTATTTCGATCATGTATTTCTCGGTCACTGGCATTGGGACCATGTTTCTGGGCTGGCCAGCATAGAATGAGCATTTTGGGGGATACGATAACAGGAATAACAGATCATTGGCTTTCAGACTGGAGTACATGGATTTTGTCTATACTCATGGTGGTGATACGTATCAGCATGCCCGGCAAGCTATTCTGAATACCTTTGATCAGGAATTGATCAAGACACACCTTTATCATGGTAATCATCATTTCCATGGCGGATTATCCACTGAATATCTGAAAAAAGTTGATCCCTATCTGTTTTTTGCTTCAGCTGAGCAGGCGGCATATAACAGGAGCGCCTATGTAGACGGTGTTATGGGGGAGGTGGTGCCGTTTCTTGAAGAAAATAGTGACCGATTTATTGAAAATCTTTTTGCTTTTGAGGTTGGCCACACCATTGTTGAAGCAAATAACCCGGATGACTGGCGGTATCAAACCCATTACATCGATCGGGGGAATACCCGGAGTGCCCTGAGCCTTGATATTTATGAACCCATTGATGGCGCTGAGTTCCGGGAAAATGAAAAATTTCGACATTAAAGCCAATGTTTCGGATCCGGCCGGTAATATGGAAACCGTTCATCTATATGCTTCCCGGCAGTTATTGACGGAAATCGGTGAAGCTCCTTATGAATATACCTGGGAGGATGTTCCCGCCGGCAGGTATATGCTAAGACTGGATGGTGTTGATGCTGGCGGGAATACGATTTCTTCTTCATCCAGTGTCCAGATTACGGCAGGCGATGTTCCGCTGCCCGATACACTCGTTCATCACTGGTCCTTCGATGAGGGAAGTGGTGACATGGCTTATAATTCGGTCAACATCTACGATGGGATCATTCATGGGGCATCATGGACTGTCGGCAAGTACGGAAATGCTCTCGAATTTGATGGTAATTCCGATTACGTCGAAATATCGCATAATGCTGCTATTGACTTTCAGAAAGATGTGACCATAGCCGCCTGGATATACCTCGTATAATGACAGTTTCTTCAATGGTAAAATTGATGAGGTTATGATATTCAATATGGCTCTGGAGCCCTCTCAAATGCAGTGGGTATACGAAAACAGCCCGGAAGATATCGCGATCCCAACCGGATTGGAACAAAACACCGGTATTCCGCGAAATATTACTTTAAAACAAAATTACCCCAACCCGTTTAACCCGGCAACCACCATTGAATATCAGTTGCCTGAAACCGGGAAGGTGAGTCTTTCGGTGTTTGACATTACAGGGCGGAAGATAGCCGCTCTTGTGAACGAGAATGCACAGTCTGCCGGCAGGTACCGTGTCCGATTCGATGCAGACAAATTTGTCAGCGGTGTATATGTATACCGCCTGCGGGTTGGAAGCCAAACCTTTGATAAAAAAATGGTTCTGATAAAATAGGCAGAGAACCGGGGACAGGCTTCTGACCTCTGTATTCTGAATTCTGTATTCTGACACTATTTTACCAGTATCATTTTTCTTGTTTCGGTGAATGATGCGGCCTGAATGCGGTAGAAATAGAGTCCACTAGCCAATCGACTCCCATCAACACGGACCTGATGCGACCCGGCCTGCTGTCGCCCCTGGTCGATGCGGAATACAAGACGGCCTGCTAAGTCAAACACTTCGATTTTAACACGGGAATCTTCACCAAGCTGATAGGGGATAGTTGTTTCAGGATTGAACGGATTCGGATAATTGGCACCCAGCTTGTATTCAAAAGGCCGGTCGTACTCTGACAGGTCATCAATACCGGTGGGAGTGCCGATTCCTTCGCCAATAATTTCGAGATAATCGAACCACATCCAGCCCCAGCTGGCAAGCAGGGCCAGGGAATTCATACCCTCTTCCAAATCAACCTCTGTTTCAACATATTGCCAGGTCTCTGTCGGTTCTTCAAAGGCGATCGAGCCAACTTCCACCCCGTTTACCTCCAGATACTGCTCTTTGTAGTCATATGGAAGATAATACCCGAAACGTGCCGTGTAGGTACCATCTGCCGGTACTTCCACATTATCCCAGGTGATGCTGCCCGACCCCTGCATGATTACATATTTGCCGCCACTGGCATCGCTGTTGCTGCCCACCTCGAGTTCATTGGAAAGCGTGGCATCCTGTGCCTCAAAACGCTTTCTGCCTTCTGGTGACAAAACGGTTACCGTCACCGGCCGTGAATAGAAGTCCGGAAAGTTTGCGTTGTCGATTTTTGCCTGAATGATATATTCTCCGGGTTCGTCAAAATCAAAATTGAACGTGTGTGGCGGCAAAATAGAGTGTCTCTTTTGTTCACCATTGATGAAAAATGTGACTTCGTTGAATGTCGATACTTCAGCTTCGATGTTGATACGGGTACCCGGAAATATCTCGGTTCCATCAGACGGACGGATAATATTGAGTACGGGTGCCTGATTATCTGAAAGCAGGCCAAAAACGCCGGCCTCAGCAATATGCATGACTTCCCCGGCATAAAAACGAACAAACCGGGCATCCTGCGGTGTTTCAAAGATGACCTCGGTTTCACCGGCAGGTTCAATCGCGACCCGGGCCCACTCTGTCCAACTGTGACCGTCAAAGGAGCCTTTGATGGTCACCGAATCCGGCTGATCCTCTGAAAATGATAGAGTGACTCTTTTAACGCTATATGTGGCATCCAACTCATAGTCAGCCCAAAGTTGATCCGGGCCTGCCTGTTTTTGCTCTTCAGAGGTACGGTTTACTTCAAGATTGGGAATAACATTTATGGTGATAGTATCTTTGATGATGCCATGTTCGTCGGTGGTCATTTCAAGCACATAATCGGTAGTCTCAACCGGAGTGATTTCGAGATCCACCATGGGTTTGACAGGTTCGCCATTCAGTATGATGTCATCAGCGTTACGGACTGCCCAGGTAAGGATAGTGGAAAACCCGGCTTCGATCTCGGTTTCCGCTGCGGTAAAAAAATAAGAGGCAGGTCTTGCTTCAAAGGCAAGTTTCACCTCATCCTGGTAATTGCTGAACATGTACCGGGTGTTTCGCAGGGTGTTGGGCCAGGTGGCTTCATTGTCGTCACGGCCTTGTCGCCAGTCAACCCATTGCCAGCTCAGTGCACCGGCATAACCGTTGTCGTAAAGCTTTTTATAGACGCGGTCCCTTGATATGCCTTCCCTGTCACCTTTGAGGAAAAACTCTCCCAGAACAATCGGTTTGTCAACTTCAAAATGGGATGCCGGGTAATCAAAAGGCGATGGACCGCCGTAATAGTGTACCGTGTAAAAATCGAGAACTCCGACATCGTCGCCACCCGCGGCAATAAGCCGGTCGTCCCGATAATAGTTGTAATTGCCACCAACATCGCTCATATAACGAAGCCTGTCAATGCTGTTGGTCACTTTCACACCGGGGTCGGTTCGTTTAATGGCACCGGCGGTTTGATTGACGAAGGTCTGAATGTCCGACATGGGGACATGCCTGGTTGTAAGGCTCCAACCATATTCCTGTGACATTCCTTCCGCCTCATTGAAAATTTCCCAGGCCAGAATAGCGTTGTGACCTTTAAGAGAGTCGACCATAGGGATAAGTGAGTTTTCGATATAAGAATCCCGGTTCTCCTGTTGTGTAAGAATGGCATGATTACGGTCCAGCAGCTCGTCTCTGTTGGTAGCCCGAAGCATGTCAAATGACCAGAGTGAAAGTAGCAGAACGATGTCATTCTCTTCGGCCACGTCAAGAATATCCCTTAGGTTACTGATGGCGTCGGGGCCGGGACCGGTTACCATATCTCCTTCCCATTCAGGAGTTCGGCCTCCGGTGGTGTGGAGCCACATCCTGAATGTATTGCCACCGTTGGCACGCAGTTCGCTGAAGGCTATTTCAAACTCGTCCAGCCGGGCAGAGCCGGGGCCAAGGTCATTTGCAAAATCCACCCAGGCGACATTGGATCCGTTCAACCATAACTGCTGATCGTTAACTTCAATATGGCGCGGGGACTCTGGCTGTGAATGAGCCGGAATGGCCAATATAAGTGACAGTAGAATGGGAAATATGAAGGTTGGTATGTATCTGTTGTTCATGTGTTTAAATTTTTATCATCCGGGGTGAAGTCAGTCAAGGGCAGTGGTATTTTTAAAAACTATATATAAGCAATATCTGCTATAAATAAAACAAATTGATTATAATAATAAGGAAAGGCTGATTCGTGCAAAAGGGTATATGTAAGTAAAGTTATTTTGTTTTATAAATAATAGTGGTGAATAAAGTGCTTTTAAACTAATCTTATCCATCCAATTGAAGGATTTTAAATGGATGGGACAGAGGCCGGCCTGATTAATGACGTTTTTAAAAAAAAAGCTTGCAGTTAATAAATCAATTTGATTATCATATAAATGTGCATGAAAAATAAGCGCGTAGCAGTAACAGGGATTGCTCTCGACTTTCAATGCCTATGAATTAAAATGGCACAATTTACATAGTTGAGATTTTGGACCGGACTTGTTTAAAGTTCGGTCCGACGTTATCAAACAGCTTACAGACTTCTGTAATAGTCTTGATACTTGATGGATGAAATTTCGATAAATGTTTTTATTCCACAATAAAAGCGCTTTCTGTGATTTTAATTAGCCGTTAAATCAGAAAATCAAAACATAACAGTAGTATGAATAATGTCATCTGCAAGAAAGGATGTATGTTTTTAAAAGTATTATCGACACTGGTTGTTATTACTTCCATCTCCACAGGTATCGCCCATGCACAAACCGGCGGCATATACGGTGTTGTTACCGAGCAGGGAACCGGAGATGAGCTTATTGGTGCCAATGTACTGCTTGAAGGCACCTCCATGGGAGCTTCCACGGATGCCGATGGCCGCTTCCGGATTCGCAGCGTACCGGAAGGCAGTTACACCTTGCGGGTGACCTATATCGGTTTTCAAACCTATTGGATGGATGTGGATGTGACAGCCGGTGAGAATCTGGAACTGGAGATTCAACTTATTGGCGCCGGACTGGAAGGTGAGGAAATCGTGTTCAGCGTCCAGGCCCGGGGGCAGCGCAGTGCGATCAACCAGCAGCTCTCCTCCAACAGGATTACCAATATCGTATCCTCGGACCGCATCCGCGAAATGCCGGATGTCAACGCCGCCGAATCGGTGGGTAGGCTGCCGGGCGTCTCGATATTGCGCTCTTCCGGAGAGGCCAACCGCATCGCTATCCGCGGCCTCTCGCCTCAATACAATACCATTACGGTCAACGGGGTGCGGGTTCCAGCCACCGATGCTTCTAGCCGGGCCGTGGACCTGTCGCTGATCTCCTCGGACATGCTAGACGGCATCGAGGTGACCAAAGCCATCACCCCGGATCAGGACGGTGATGCGATTGGCGGCAGTGTGGATCTCAAGCTGCGTGAGGCGGGCAGCGAGCGCATACTGGGATTCGACATGCAGGGGGGATACAATCAGGTACAGGACTATTACGGAAACTATAAAGTGAGCGCAACGGCCAGCGACCGCTTTTTCAACGACCGGCTCGGGATCATCGTAGGATTGAATACCGATCATTATGATCGCAGTGCCGACAAGTTCAGCGGCAATTACGGGACGTATCACCCCGGCGGCGACGCCGATCGCATCCTGATAAATAACGGCCTGAGCCTGGAAGAGGATTTTAACAGAAGACAGCGGGTGGGGGGCAATCTTTCCGTTGACTACCGAATCCCCAACGGGCGTATATTGGTCAATTCCTACTACAATGAACTAAGCTGGGACCGGCTCGTGCGTAATACCAATTACAACGTAGGCAGCCGGGAGTTAAACTATCAGGTGCGGGACGAGACCGGATCTCACAATATTATGTCCAGCTCCATAGGCATCAACCAGGATTACGACCGGTTCTCGGTGGATGCCGGTCTGGCTTATAGCGCCACCTACCGGGACAGCCCGAATAACTACACCTATAATTTTCAGGAGCAGGCGGCATTTGTAGCCGATATCTCCATCGAAGAGATGGAGCGGGAGCTTTCCATGAATAACATTCCGGACTATGCCAGATATGACATGGAGACGACCCGATTTGATGATTTGCAAAGGGGGCTCTGGAACAATGAGGAGTCGGAGTGGACCGCCCAGGCCAATATCGAGGTGCCTTTCCGCCTGACCAGGTGGCTGGATGGCCATGTGAAAACAGGGGCAAAGTACCGGCGGATGGATCGCGAACGGGAGGGATTTTCAAATTCCACAGGCCTGCGATACGGAGGTGATCTTTTACAGAGAAACATTATTGCCGAGCGCATGCCGGAGCTGGGATATGAGCCCGGACCGGGGCTGGATTATTTCTATCTGGATGCTTTTTTGGATGAGAGCTTCAACAGAGAAGGGTTTCTGGATGGTGAGTATGATTTTACCCATGCCGGTGACCCGGATATTCTCAGGCAAGTAATGGAAATCGCGGAAGAGCATTCCTATCCCCATGTACCATGGGAGGAATCCTGGCTCGATCGAGGTGTGGAAAGCAGAAGAAATAATTATCACGGCCGGGAGGAAATTACCGCAGGTTACATCATGACCGAAATGAATCTGGGCAACATGGTGACGTTTATACCGGGGGTGCGTGTGGAACATGAAACCTCGGATTATACCGGGATTTACATGCACGATCGCGGCGTCTATTCAAATCTTATCGACACCACATCGGTCCGGGAGTTTACGCATGTGCTGCCCATGCATCATCTGCAGATCCGGCCAACCGAATGGCTGGGTGTACGCCTGGCCTATACCAGGTCACTGACCCGACCGAATTACCGGAATTATGCCCCAAGCACCTATATCCACAGATATTACGGTTATGCGGAGACGTCAAACCCTGATTTGAAACCGGCAACGTCCACAAACTATGATCTCTCGGTATCGGTCCACAACAACCACATCGGACTGTTTACGGTATCGGGTTTCTATAAGTCCATAGATGACCTGGTTTGGGGCACCAGTTTTGTGTTGAGCCGGAATCAGCCCCCGGAAATTTTTTCCCATGTGGATATCCCGGAAATTGAAAATATGGCTATTCCAGTCAACACCCACATCAACAGTCCCCATGAAACCACATTCAAGGGGGTGGAGTTTGACTGGCAAACCCACTTCTGGTACCTGCCCGGGCTGCTTCAGGGCCTGGTATTCAATGCCAATATGTCGTTTATCGAGTCAGCTACCCGCTATCCGTTTTTCGAAAGCAGAAGGGGTGATATCATTCCGGGAACTTTTCCGCCGGAATATGAGATGGTGGTCATAGATTCGAGCCGGGCGGGCCGCATGCAGCATCAGCCGAGCTTCATTGCCAATCTCACGATTGGTTATGATTACAGGGATTTTTCGATCCGGGTATCCTACCTGTATCAGGATGATGTGGCTGCCAGCATCCACAGCAGCCAGCCGCTCAATGACCATTTTACGGGCAAGTACTATCGCTGGGATGTTACAGCACAGCAAAAGTTGCCGTGGGGTCTCGAACTGTTTGGCAACTTCAACAATATCAATAACCGGCCGGATCGCAACTTCCGGGCAGAAGTGGGGGAACATCCATCGTACATCGAGTACTATGGATTTACCATGGATCTCGGGTTGCGGGCCCGTTTTTGATAAATCAACCGATCAAAAACCAATCCACAAACAACAATAAATAGAGGACGTACACATGAAAAAAACGTACAGAGTAATGCTAATGATGCTCCTGGCCGGGTTTATGGCGTGGGCCTGGCCTGCAGACGCCACAGCTCAAGACAATGATGTTATGGTCGTCGAATGGGCAGAGGAAGATGGGGTTACTCCCAAAGTAGATGCGTTGAGAAATGCCATCCTTGGTGATACCCTCGAAGGTGGTGAACGAGCCAATCCGGATCGCATCTATCAATTGCAGCGTGAAGGGATTTATTATCTGGAAGACAGAATTGCGAACTCCGGGTACCACTTGCGCATCGTTGGTGAAGAGGGCGATGGACGTTTGCCTTTTATCCAGATGCAAACCCGTGATGACGGTTCTCATGATGATAAAATTTTTACCCCCCAGGACGATTTTACGCTTAAAAACGTGTATATCTGGGGGCGTAATGCCGGTGGTGGTGAACCGTATCAAACGATAGAATTGCAAGGTGACGAAAAAGACTATGTTTTTGACGGAGTTGTTTTCGAACACGCTATGTGGGGGATCATCGGAGTCAATGGTATTGATGTCAATCTCACCTTTCGAAACTGTACTTTCCGCAACCTGATCAGTGACAGTCAGCCCTGGGGCGGTCGCGGTTTCTCTGTCTGGAGCGATATCAATGAGCTGATCGTTGAACATAACACTTTCCTGAACGTAACGGGTTTTCCCATTCAGGTAGAGGGTGGAAACGCCAATCACTTCTGGCTGAATCACAACACCTTTGTGAATTTTGGGCGACAGCTGATTATTGGCCCCTGGTTCAGTGAAGCCTATGTCTCCAATAATCTCATGGTTAACGGTTGGTATCAGGCGGAAGTCGGACCAGAGCTTGACGGGCCGCGTGACCCCGACCAGTATTACGCCGGTTTGATCAATCTTGAATCCATGCCGGCCCGTTATGGTCTAGACGTGGAACGTACCGTACTTATCCAGAATAACTCCCACTTCAGAGATGATTTCTTTGAGGATATCTATGCCGCAGTAGGTGATGAAGATGAACTACGCCCGGGTGTTAACTTCAACCAAAGGACACTTAGCTTCCTGGAAGATGATGAGGCATATCCCAATATGGTTCTCGGTGAATTCCTTGAGGGAGAAAATCCTGACTTTACGAATGGACCTACGACGCAGGAACATTATCAGGAGTTGTGGGACTGGATCAGTGCTGTTCGTGAAGGAGAGGAGGTTATACGTCCATACTGGCCGGATGATTCTTTTCAATGGCCGCTTCCGGAAGACCTTTCCTATTCCAATAGCACGTTGTTGCAAGCCGGATTCGGTGATTATCCGCTGGGTGATCTGAACTGGTTCCCGGATGAGTACGAAAGCTGGAAACTCGAACAGGAGGCGTTGGCCGATGAGATCAAAGCCGGTGCGCAGGCTGAAATTTCCACGGAACTCGTTGCTACCATAGAAGCTGAAGACGGTGTTCTTGATGGTGCGGCTACTGTAGTTGCAGCCGAAGACGAGTGGGTTGGTGGATTTGGTGGTGTCGGTTCCATCGAGTGGGAAATTGAAATTGCTGTTGCCGGAACCTACGACATAAGCATACGTACCTTGTCAGATAATCCTGACAGAGAGCAAGACCTGATAGTCAATGATGGCGATGTCATTAAAATTGTCCCAGGTGTGGCGGATGAATGGGTTGATATGGTGATTGAGGATATCGATCTTGTTGAAGGAACCAATACCATACGTATAGAGCCCAGCTGGGGCTGGCAGGATTTTGCTTCCATAACCATTCTGGACGGCGATCAGGAAGTCGCTACGGCATCTCTTGATATGGCTGAACTCAGTGGTGTTGATCTGGAGTGTGATGGAGATCTTTGCGCCAGTGGCGGTCATTATGTCGAGTTGAATGATACCGGAAGCTTGACATTCAACTATAATGCTCCAGGTGACGGTCAGTATGCATTGCAGCTCTTTTACATGCTGCCGGAAGGTGCTGATGCCAATTTTGATGTGTATCTGAATGGTGATTTGGCAACTGCCATAACACTCTCAGGGGCTGAGCAAACCTGGCTTATAGCTGATGTGACGGATTTGAATTTCGATGAAGGCAACAATGAGATCCAACTCCGGCATGGCAATGGTGAAGCCAGCTTTGACTATGTAAATCTGTTTTTATTCTCAATGGAGATCCCGACATTTGTTGATGAAAGGGATGATGTTGCAGGTGAATTCAGACTCAGCCAGAACTATCCGAACCCGTTCAACCCCACCACCCAGATCAGATTTGAGTTGCCGCATGAAACCGATTTATCTTTGATCGTTTATGATCTGCTTGGTAGAAGAGTGGCAACACTGGCTGAAGGTATCTACAGTTCGGGACAGCATACCGTACATTTCGATGCAAGTCACCTGGCTTCGGGTGTGTACTTGTATCGTATTGAATCAGCTCCTTTTACACAAACCCAAAAGATGACTCTTATTAAATAGGGAATGGTGTTTTGTAGAACAGGGCACATTTGAATCCCGCTGTTAAAAAGAAAAGGCAACCCGTTAACACTGTGGGTTGCCTTTTCTTTTTGTACCGCTATTCACGTTTACGAGTTGTTGAAGTTGCTACAGTGATGAGACAGAAAATAACTCTATTACTATCTCCACCACCGTAATCCCGCAATATACCAGCTTCATCGATCTGGAACCCGACCGGTCCTCATACCGTTACGGGGATACTGAACGCGTGGTGGCCAGGGGTGGTGGCTGTTTTCGGAAGATGCTGCTCTCTTTTGAAACCGGATACAACGTCGTACGGATTGACAGCATCAAAGACTGGACCGATGACGCTTCCGAACCTGTTTACGATACCTGGTTTCTTAACACGTTGTATGATTATGAGTATCATGTTCCGTATCTTGGGGCAGCTGAGCAACGGGGCCAGGAAGACGATGAATATAAACGTGCTGGTTTTTATCTGTTTAAATATTCTGTTCTTAATCGACAGATGAACCGAAGGTCACGAAGTGAAATGCCATGACCGTATTTAATCATACGCCTGTATGTCCGGGCGTCAGACCGGCCATGGACATTTCATGCCGGTATTGATCTGAATGAATCAAAATTATTTTGGTGAAATATGCTGATAGGTACCAATCTTACCTATGCGAACTCCTATAACAAACGGATCATCATGGAGACGATCCGGCTCTATGGGCCTCTTTCCCGTGTGGATATTGCACGAAAAACGCAGCTGACGGCACAGACCGTTACGAATATCACCAAGAACCTGATGAAGGCAGGACTCATAGTTGAGGATTCGCGACAGTCATCGGGTCCCGGAGCCCCGTCCATTCTGCTCAAACTCAATGATAAAGCGGGATACTCTGTCGGTATAGATTTTGACAAAGACCACCTTACCGCCGTTCTGATTGATTTCAATGGCAGAATTTGTCGGAAAAAGTCCCTGGACCTGGACTATCCTTCACCCGATGATGCCGTCGAAATGATGTCCTCTACGGTGTTCGAGATGATTGGAAGGCATGGAATAGACCGCGACCTCGTCTGGGGTGTAGGCGTAGGACTTCCGGGTCCGCTTGCCATCAACGAACAGGGTGATGTCACCCGGGTTGTCAATCCCGAAGCATTTCCCGGATGGGTTAATGTCCCGATCGCCGCCATGCTGGAGCAGAAGCTGCAGATGCCGCTTTTGATTGAAAACAACGCATCGGCCGCAGCCATCGGTGAACACTGGTACGGCGACGGTAAACACCTGAAATCTTTTTTCTATATTTATTTTGGGGCCGGTCTTGGTGGTGGGATTGTCATCGACGGGCAGCTTTATTCCGGACACACCTCCAATGCCGGTGAACTAGGGTACTTTCCTATGTCCGCTTTTGCTGAGCCTGCTTTGGAGCTTGATCACGATCATCTCGGTGAGTTTTTCAATATTCCCCGTCTTCAGAAAAAACTGCAAAAATCAGGTCATATCGCATCTTCCATTAAGGATCTCAAACTTCTTCACAGCCAAAATATTCCGGAGTTGACAGACTGGCTGGATGATGGCTCAAAGAGTCTTGTTCCACTGATTCTGGGTATTGAATACATGCTGGACCCGGAAGCGATCTTTTTTGGTGGACGACTCCCGGAGACGATGCTACTGGAATTGGTCGATAAAATCAAGCAACTCAGACCGGTTCATCGCATCACAAGAAAAACCAAAAGGCCACAATATCATATCGCATCAGCCGGAATTGATGCTGCTGCACTTGGTGTAGCCTCTCTGCCGCTTTACGCATCTTTCGCACCACAGCATAAACTGCTCATGCGTCAAAAAGTTTACACCGGACAGATCAGGGTAGCATCATCGGCGAAAGGCGAATTTATGTAATTATGCAAATGATTTAATTAATTTATTCACTCAATTTATTATCCAGGAAGTTTCTTCATAATGGCCATATCAATAGCACAAACCAACAATTTTAACGACAAGCTCAAGGAACTGGAGCGACGTTACGAACAGCTGATAACCCGGAAGAATATTAAACAGGACCGTTACAACGGTATTTATCAACGTTACAAATATCCGGTTCTTACGGCCGACCATACCCCGCTGTTCTGGCGGTACGATCTTAACCCGGAAACCAATCCCAACCTGATGGAACGCCTCGGGATCAATGCAGTCTGTAATGCCGGAGCCATGAAATGGAACGATAAATACCTGATGGTCGGAAGGGTGGAGGGCAATGACCGCAAATCTGTTTTCGGTATTGCCGAAAGTCCCAACGGCATTGACAATTTCCGGTTTTGGGATTATCCTATGGTGATTCCGGAGACCGAAGATCCGGATACCAACACCTACGACATGCGACTGATTGAGCACGAGGACGGCTGGATCTACGGGATATTCTGTACCGAACGGAAAGACCCGGAAGCACCGAAGCACGATATGTCTGCCGCCATGGCCCAGGCCGGCATCGCCCGCACCAAAGACCTGGTCAACTGGGAACGATTGCCCGACCTTAAAACCAATTCCAAGCAACAGCGCAATGTGGTGTTGCACCCGGAATTTGTCGACGGCAAATACGCCTTTTATACAAGACCACAGGATGGATTCATCGACACCGGCTCGGGCAGCGGCATCGGCTGGGCACTGTGCGATGATATTGAGAATCCGGTCGTCGGCGAAGAGAAAATCATCAATCACCGCGCTTATCATACCATTAAAGAGGTGAAAAACGGGCAGGGTCCGGCCCCGATCAAAACGCCGGAAGGATGGATCCATATGGCGCACGGAGTGCGCGGCACCGCAGCCGGACTCCGTTATGTGCTTTATGTCTTCGTTACCGACCTGAAGGACCCGTCCAAAGTGATCTATGAACCAGGCGGATATTTCATCGCCCCGCAGGGTGAAGAGTACGTCGGCGATGTTCTCAATGTGACTTTTACCAACGGTTGGATCAAAGACAACGATGGTACGGTATTTCTTTATTATGCCTCTTCAGATACTCGCATGCATGTAGCCACCACTACCGTGGACCTGCTGCTTGACTACGCCAAAAACACTCCGCCCGATGCCATGCGCTCCCATGCATGCACTTTGCAGCGCAATGAGCTTATCCGGAATAATTTGGAGTTGAGAAGCGATCTGAGTCATTCAACCTCGTAACTAACGGTCACATATTTTTACATCTGTAAATTTTTTTTACTTTTCTCTTGTACTTTATCAAACAATATGATTAATTGTGATAGGGATTATGTAAATGCTTTAATTCAGCCTGTTTTGTCAATGTTATGACATGGGATATTGAAGGTTGTTGCACAACGAAGTGCCTTTAGTTGTTGCACAACGAAGTGCCTTTAGTTGTTGCACAACGAAGTGCCTTTAGAAGTAGGGGATTGTTAATGAAACGGAGAAGTATGCAAGTTATTAACAGAGAGACCTGGAAGCGCTTCCAGCACAAACTCTGTTTTTACCCGCATAGCAGTAGGTAGTCATCGTACAGCGCCTGTTTATAAAGTTTCCGGCGCGTGGTATCTGTACTGTACAGAAGGTTTTCTGGTCGGTACAGAAAATTTATCGAGCAATGGTTCGGTAAAATGACGAAGGGGAAGTTTTTAAAAAAGAATCAGGGTTGTAATCACAAGTTGATTCTGATTAAGCAGCTGTAAGTAGAACAATCATGAAGTGTTCACTTATTTTAGCGATTCTTCTCTGTTTTCATATGGTTGCCGAAGCACAACCGGGACAGATTACCGGGCGGGTGACCGATGCGGAAAGCGGAAGTGCTCTGCCCACGGCCAATGTTTTTATTGAGGGAACGACCACAGGAACAGCGTCCGACATTAACGGCAATTACACCATTCGCAATGTGCCGCCGGGGACGCATGAGATTATTGCGAGATTTCTCGGTTACCAGCCAATGCGCTTTACCGTCGAGGTGGAGGCCGGTGAGGAGGTGGAACTGGATATCCCGATGATTCCCCAGGCGCTGGAGGGACAAGAAATTGTGGTAACCACCCAGGCGGAGGGGCAGTGGCAGGCGATCAACCAGCAGCTGCAGTCAAGGTCGGTTACCAATATCGTATCCCGGTCCCAGATTCAGGCTCTGCCTGAGGCGAATGCCGCCGAAGCGGTGGGCCGTCTTCCGGGGGTATCGCTGGAACGAAGCGGCGGCGAGGGTACGAAGGTGGTGATCCGGGGGATGTCCCCGAAGTATTCGGCGATTCAGATCGATGGTGTCACTCAGTCGGCTACCGGCTCAGATGACCGGAGCGTGGACATGAGTATGATTTCGCCCTACATGCTCGAGGGCATTGAGCTGACAAAATCGGTGATGGCCAACCAGGAGGCGACGGCCACCGGCGGGATCGTGAATTTCAAGATACGGACGCCGCCTGATGAACCGTCGCTGAACGTGATGACCCAGGGCGGCTACAACAACCTTCGGGGTACGTACCGTGATTTCAAGACTTCGGTGGGGGGCAGCAACCGTTTTTTTTCAAACCGGTTCGGAGTGTACGCCCAGGTCGATTATGAGGAGAAGGACTCCGGTTCCCAGCAATTGGGCGGGGTCGGCTTCAGCCAGGATGGTTCCGATGCGCCGGTACGAACGAACAGTATGCAGCTCATGGATATCTTCCGGCATGTTCAGCGTCTGGGAGCCACCACGGTTCTGGACTACAATCTGCCTTCCACGACCATAAGAGCCTCGAATTTTTACAGCCGCATCAACAGGGAAGAAACCCGGTT
>SLOL01000047.1 GCA_007132495.1 Balneolales bacterium | reverse complement strand
TACCTGGATCTTTTTGTGGGCGGGTATTACCACGAAGATGTGAACCTTTTTGACCTGGAGCACACCCGGGTGATGCCCGACAGTTACGAATATGCCACCAACGGTGGACGTAATTATCTTTTTGAAAACCGGGGTGACGGGACCTTTGTTGATGTATCGGAAGAAGCCGGACTTACCGATACGCGGAGATGGACCCTTGCTGCAGCGGCCGCTGACCTTAATGACTCCGGCTATGTGGATATTGTATTGGCAAACGATTATGGCGTCGATGAAATATTCCTCAATGAAGAGGGGAAGAGATTCAGGAATGCCGGTCAGGAAGCCGGGCTTGGTTTTATGCCGAAAAGCGGAATGAGCGTCGCTTTTGGTGATATATTAAACCAGGGTCGATTTTCCATATATATCACAAACATTTCCGAGGCCGGTGTTCTGATGCAGGGTAATAATTTATGGGCACCGGGCAGAAATACCACCGGTCACACCCCGAGATACAGAAATGTCGCCGGAAATATGGGTGTCGAGATTGGTGATTGGGGCTACGGCGGACAATTCCTGGATCTGAATAACAATGGAAACCTCGATCTGTATGTGGCCAATGGCTATGTTTCAGCGGAACCGGATACCGACTACTGGTACGATTATGCCAAAGTGGTGGGGGGCAACAGAGCCATTATAACAGATGCCGGAAACTGGCCGCCCATGCACAACCGGACTTTTTCCGGATACCAGACCAACAAGATCTGGCTTAACGATGGGGCGGGACGATTCAGAGAAGTGGCCCATGCGGTAGGGGGAGCTTTGAATCTGGACAGCCGGGCCATTGCCTATGCCGATCTGGATGGCGATGGTTCTCTGGATCTGATCGTTGCAAATCAGCATCAGCCGGTCAGGATTTACAAAAACCATGTGCACCCCGACCATAACTGGATAGGCTTTCATCTGAAAGGGGTAGAAAGTAACAGCAGTGCTATCGGAGCGCTTGTGACTTTGCACTGGGTTGGGAAAAAGACACAGAAAACGGTTGGCGGAGGTGATGCATTCAGTTCACAGAGTCAGCGGCCCGTTCACTTTGGCCTGGGCCGCGTTGACCACATTGAAAAAGTTGAAATTCGCTGGCCCTCGGGAGAGGTCCAAACGCTGGAAGGGCTGGAACTGAACCGCTATCACCAGGTTCTGGAGGCCGCGGAGTGAATTTGAGAAATCTTCAGATCAGGGAGAGCATTCAAAACTTTGAAATCCCCCCCGGCCTGACCGGTCCGTTGTTGATTACGGCCATAGTTATCGCTGCTCATATCTCTTTCGGTATTTTGGATGGGTGGGAAAAATTTACATCCGCCCTGGCTGCCGCTATTGTAACGGAATCGGTGTTGCACAAAGTGGTAACCGGAAAATGGAGGAACCTTTCAAGTGCCTATATTTCGGGGAACAGTGCCGGTATATTAGTGCGATCTCCCATGATCTGGCCGTTCGCACTCTGTGCGGCCATATCGGTCGCCTCGAAATATGTGTTTCGCTTCCGGGGCAGTCATATCTGGAATCCCACCAACTTTGGCATTGTGGTAATGCTTTTGATAGCATCTGACAGCATGGCCGTCCTCAGTATTCAATGGGGTAGTAATATGTGGGCCATGGTCGTGATATGGTTTGTGGGCCTGGTGGTGATCTCAAAAGTAAAGCTGTTTCACATCTGCGCTGTATATATCGTGTCGTTTTTTGGTTTTGCCTGGTTGAGAAGTGTTTATCTCGGCAGTCCGTTCATGGCTGAAATTGCACCCATCACCGGTCCGATGTATCAGCTGTTTGTGCTTTTTATGATAACCGACCCCAAAACCACAGTGAGCACAACAAAGGGTCGAATGACGGTTGCCTTTCTTATTGCACTTGCAGAGCTGTTTTTTCGCCTTGGAGAATTTGTCTATGCCCCTTTTTATGCACTTTTTATCGTAGGTCCGACAGCTTTGGTCATTGATAAACTTTGGCAGGAAGGTTTGAAAAAGCAAGGGACGACCCCGGTTTGAGGTGGTATACAAAACCGGATTGCTGTCGAAAGTTTGTTTTTTTAGTGATATTTTGAACCAATCATGCACAAAAGGATTAGGAAGCAATCTGGTTTGATTGTACGCTATATTTATTTGTTAGTAAGCTGCTGGCTTTTAACAGGGGCTTTTACGTCCATAGACAAAAACCAGGGTGCGTCAGAGAGGGGCAACACCGAATTATCGACGGATAATGAAACGATTCGAATAGGTTTATTAATTCCAGATGATCCCGCCACAGATCCGTTATCACGGGAAGCGGTACATGCTGTCGAGATGGCCGTTAAAAGAATAAACGAGGATGGAGGTATTCAGGGCCGCAATGTGGAAATAGTCACACGATCCTGTGAAGGCCCCTGGGGTGTCGGGTCCAGGCAGTCTGTGGAATTGATTTATGATGAAGATGTGAGTGCTATCATCGGATCGCTTGATGGTGAAAACGCACATCTCGCCGAGATGGTAATCGCCAAGGCACATATCATATATATGGGCACCCGGGCCACGGATCCTACATTGTCCAACGCCAATATCCCCTGGTTTTTCAGGGTGCTGCCCAGCGACAGGCAACAGGCTGAAAGACTCATGGAAGAAATCTATGAAAACAGAAATCTGGAGCAAATAACCGTGGTTTCAACGGATGCATACGATGATGAGATGGCTGCCAATACCTTTCTCAGAATGGTTCATTCACAAAAGCGTGCTGCACCAATAATCGTTGAATACAATGCCGAAAATGCCGATTTCAGCGAAATTATTGCCTCTTTACAAGAAACAGACAGCGAAGGGATCGCCTACTTCGGCAGACCGGATCATCTGAATGATCTGATTGGGCAAATGGAGCGTTCCGGGTTGCATCAACCCGTATATACAACACTGTCCATGCTTCAGATTAAGGATCGTGAAATCATAAATTCTTTTTCCGGGAAGGTCATGTTCGTTTGTCCTGAAAGATGGTCCGGTTTCAATGACACCCCATTCCATATCCGTTTTGAGGAAGAATATGGTTACGAACCAGGAATTATTGCCGCCTACAGTTATGATGGACTCAATGTTTTGGTGGAAAGCATGAAGAGAGGCGGCACGGATACTGAAAATATTCGTGAAAACCTGTCGCAACTCTCCGGTTTCAGTGGCGTTACCGGTCAACTGGAATTCCATGAGAACGGGGATGTCGTCAATAATACTTTTCTCTGCTATTGACCGGATATGCCGGGGAGTACCCGGGATATCCGTATATGATGTAAATAACAGTATTTTTCAGCTTTTTATTGAACACCAGCTTATAAACCTGCTCACCTAACAGCAAATAAATGATTACATATATTGACGTATCAAGAATCAAACATGCCGTAGTATTTACCTCGTTCTTCCTGCTATTCGCCTTGCCGGCCCATGCTCAGAGCCTCTTTGTTACTTCACATTACGATATAGCCAGAGAAGCACCGATCTTTGGTACTAACTACAACTACGCTCTTACAGAGGATGTTTTTCTTGTCGGTTTCGCAGAGATGTGGTATAATCCTGAAAATTACGCTTATCCCGAAGATAGCTGGCCGGTTTTTTCCAAGCACTGGGTATCATACGCATTGACCTCGCGTTTCTCCTTAAGTGTTGAGTTGGAAATTAGCCGCAACCTTCCGGGTGCCTGGTCCCGGTCTCCTGTGATCGGCAGTTACACATTTGAGCCGGATCGGTGGCATGTACAGCCCAAAGTCGGAGCCAGTTTCAGGGTTTTCTGAACCCTGTTTTTTTAGCCGGGATTGAAAATCGCTAAAAAATATTGCTTTTACATTATTTACATTATTTATTATATGTATTATTCTTGTTAATGAAAGAATACTTCAGAAGAAACCGGGCCTGTAATATTTGAGCTGCCCGGTGATTAATAAAGCAGCGGAGGCTTTGTATAAGTTATTAAAAGAATAAACTTGCTATTATTACAAGACAGCATCCCATTGCCGCAAACTTATTGCAAAGCAGTCCAGGTACACTCACCCATCCATTGAATAAATGTTAATTTTTGTAAAGACAAACCTGTATATCGCATTTTTTTATACCCTTGGGCTGGGCATGATTTCTTCCCTGTTATTTACAGCTTGTTCCGACACCGATCAACCCATATTGGACGAAAAGGTATCCGAGCTTCCCGGGATGCCTGAAGAAGGTCTCCATAATTTTGCAGATGTGACGGCGGCATCAGGCATTGATTTTGTCCACAATATGGGGGATGACCATTTAAGTAACGTGATAGAATCCGTTGGTGGAGGTTGTGCATTTCTGGACTTTAACGGCAACGGGTACCTTGACCTTTATATCGCCAACGGGTCGTTTCATGAACAGATCAGTTCGGGGGAAAGACCACGTAATCTGACCGGAAATGCCCTGTACGAAAACCTCGGAAACGGCCGGTTCAGGGAAGTGACCGATCAGGCCCGGGTGGGCAATACAGGTTATTCCATGGCGGTTACTGTCGGCGATTTTAACAATAACGGGTATCCGGATATTTATGTGAGCAATCACGGTCCCAATGTACTTTATCGGAATAATGGGGACGGGACCTTTACCGATGTAACCGGCCGGGCCGGTGTTGCCGGAGATATGAGCAGTGTCGGTGCGGTCTGGCTTGACTATAACAACAATGGCTGGCTGGATCTCTATGTAGCCAATTATGTAGAATTTGATCCTGCATTCAACCTGGTATATGCCCCTGACGGGTATCCGGGACCATTGAACTTCTCCGGTCAGCCCGATGTGCTGTATCGCAACAACGGCGACGGGACCTTTACCGATGTGACCGAAGAAATGGGAGTTTATAACCCGAGCGGGCGCGCTATGGGGGTCGGTGCGGTGGATATCTTTGGCAATGGTTATCCGGACATTATAGTCGCCAATGACGCGATGGCCAATTATGTCTATCGGAATGATGGAGGCACGAAGTTTGAGGAAGTCGCAATGAGGTCAGGCGTAGCTTTCAACAGGGGTGGGGAAGCCACGGCAAGCATGGGTGTAAGCTTTGCGGATTACAATGGAAATGGGCTGGTAGACTTTTTTATTTCGGATGCTTCTTACAATGCACTATATCAAAATCAGGGGGGAGGACTCTTCAGTGATGTCTCTTTTCCGACAGGTATTGCCATGGCCAGTGGTCAACATGTGGGATGGTCAGCCGCTTTTTTTGACTTCGACAACGACATGTCACAGGATATTTATATTGTGAACGGAGATCTTAAACATCTGTATGGGCAGGAAGACCAACTGTTTCAGAATGTCGGCGACGGAATGTTCCGGGAGGTGTCGGGCGAGCAGGGACCTTATTTCCGTGAGGCCATGGTTGGAAGGGGCGGATGTATCGGCGATTATGACAATGACGGTGATCTGGATGTATTCATTGTCAATCTGAATGAAGAAGCGGTATTGCTGCGAAATGATGTGGGCAACCAGAACAACTGGTTACTGATTAATCTGGTGGGCCGTGAAAGCAACAGAGATGGGGTCGGTGCCAAAATAAATGTTGTAACCGGTGGTGTAACGCAGACCGCATGGAAAACCGGTGGCGGCCAGTATATATCGCAAAATGATCCGAGAATTCACTTTGGTCTGGGAGATCACGAGGTAGTGGACCAGCTTGAAATCATCTGGCCTTCGGGCATTACGCAACGTTTACAGGATGTGAGAGCAAATCAGATATTAACGGTTGAAGAGCAGTAGTATCGAATGGGAATGTATAAAAAAGGAATAATCATATTGGCCATTGTTGCGGGTGCGGCACTGCTTGTCGGCATATTTATGACAGGCGGTGGTTCGGCCGACGGGCACATCATAATGACCCACATCCCGGTGCAGGAGGATATCAGCTCTGTTCATGATCATGGATCTGCAGACGGTTACCGGAACGCCCGCATCGTTCGTATAGACCCCGAAAATCCGGAATCATCATTTACCGTTCTGACTCCCGGTTTTGCTTCTGCCATGTCGCCCGAATTATCGATGGACAATCAACACCTGGTCTTTGCAGGAAAAAAGAAACCGGATGAGAACTGGCGGATATGGGTGATGAATCCAAAGGGTTCAGGTGCAAGCCCGATTACCGGCAAAGATATCAACTGTTTCGATCCCGTATTTTTGCCCGACGAAAGAATCGCATTCAGTTGCAGCCGGCCTGGTGAAAAAACAGGAACGGGCAGCACGCTGTATGCAAGCCAAATGGATGGAAGCGACCTCAGACCCCTTACCTTTCATCCACACTCCGATTATGCAGGTACGGTTCTTCATGACGGCAGAATTTTAATGATCAGCCGGCAACAGTTTCCGGAACCCGGCACACCGAAGTTACTGGCCATGCGACCCGACGGCACCAATGCAGGACTGTTTTTTGAGTTACCGGAGAACTACACCATCCAAAGCAGGGCAAGGGAAAATGCCGACCGGAATATTTTCTTTGTTGCCGCAGACCGTCGCTCCGGTGCAAGCAATACCATTATCCGCTTCTCCTATAACAATCCGTATCTGTCAACGGAAACACTCCGCATGCCGGTTTCCGGCCGGATTCACTCCCTGTATCCCGCCGGTAACGAAAATCTGCTTGTTTCATACAGGAATGACCATACGGAATCATATGGCCTGTTTGAATATGATCCTGAAAAAGGGGAGCCGGATGCTCCCGTTTACCTTGATCCGGATTACCATGTATTGGAACCGGTTATCGTGGAAGAGAAACCCTTCATTCCCAAAAAACTGCCTACGGCATTGAATTTCACAAGGGACAGTGGCTTGATGGTCTTCACGGAAAACACCCCACCAGACATCGAAAACAGCGGGAATGATGCCACAAAAATTCAAATTCTGGGAATTGACGGACTGATGAGTGAATTTGTTCCTGCAGCGGATGGATCTTTTTACCTGGAGGTGGCTGCTCAAACTCCGGT
>SLOL01000220.1 GCA_007132495.1 Balneolales bacterium | reverse complement strand
TTTTTGTTGACATCAACCTGAACGAATTATACATTACTTGTGTAGGTGTACGAGTCAGCCATTTTATTGACTTAAAGTTGATGATTTAAACGATAACTGTACCAGGACCGACAGACATTACGGCAATGATCCGCCGGTTGTGATATAAAGTACTGGTCACATGCGCTAACCGTGGCAGTATCACCCGCTCATTTTTTACCCCCCCTTCATATGATATAATGAGCTACGATGACGACTCAAATCTGGTTGCCTTAATCCGGCTTGGCAATAAAGAGGCCTTTGATAAGATCTATCAGAGGTATCATAAGCCTCTTTTTTTCTTCGCCCAGAAGTATCTAAAGAATAAAGAGCTTTCTGAAGATGCGATTCAGGATATCTATGTGAAAATGTGGGAGAAGAGAGCTTCTCTTGATCCGGAAAAGTCCATCCGAAAATTCCTGTTTACCTGTCTAAAAAATCACCTTCTGAATGCGATCCGGAATCAAAAGAACAAGCAGCTTATTGCATCTGAGATGGATAAACAGGAAGATCACCGCCAAAACGGAACTTCGAATAGTGTCTCCTTCTCCGAATTCAATCATATCATCAACAGGGGTTTATCGGAACTGCCCGAAAGACAGCGTGAAGTTTTCAGATTGAAGGTATTTGAAGAACTAACCAATCCGGAAGTTGCCCGGGAACTCGGAATTTCGATCAACACCGCAAAGGTCCACTATTACCACAGTTCACAGTATATCAAGACCTACATCATGAAACACTGGAATACTGATGAGGAATTGAGTTTCTGACTGACTACAAATTTGAGTGCAACGGGAAGCTCACTCCTCCTCTTTAACGTATTTTTCCAGCCACTCGAGTTGCCGTTCAGCCGCATCTATAATGAATTTCGGTTCCTGAATTCCGTGAGGCTGACGGGGATAGGTGACCATTTTGGTATCTACTCCCATGCGGTCCAGGGCATGATACAACTCATAGCCCTGCGACGACGGCACGCGGATATCCTCTTCCGGATGCAGAATCAGCGTCGGCGTCCGGATATTCTCTACGTTGAATATGGCCGAATGTCTTTGATAGCGCTCGTAATTTTCCCAGAATTCGCCTTCAAAATAGTCGGGCAGAAAACTGGGAATATCCGAAGTGCCGGTCATGCTGATCAGATTGGTTACCCCGGCACCCATCATGGACGCCCTGAAACGGTCGGTCCGGGTGATGGCAAAGGATGACATGTATCCGCCGTACGACCAGCCCATGATGGCCTGACGATCCGGGTCCGCTTTGCCTTCATTGATAAGCCGGTCCAGACCGGCTATCATATCCTCGAAATCGCCATAACCCCAATCAGAAATATTGGCAAACCGGAACTCTTTCCCGTAACCGCCGGAACCGCGGAAGTTGGGCCGAAGAATGAAGTACCCCTCTGCCGCAAACTTCTGGAGCGGATACACATGCGGCGACGCTACGTAACTTTCTCCGTATACGCCGGTGGGTCCACCGTGCACATGAAGCAGCACCGGATATTGCTCGCCCTCCCGGTAATCCAGCGGGTAAATCAGTACCGATTCAATACGTTTGCCATCGGAAGATTGATACTCGATGACCTCCGCCCTGGCTATCTCCGTCTGTTCATAGCCATCGTTAATGTCGGTCAGGCGGCGGGGACTGAAACGTTCCATCCCGGAGACGATGATATCCGGAGCCCGGTCAAAATCCTGATGCACCGCGGCCAGCATGGATCCATCTTCGGAAAGGGAAAAACCGGTGAATCTTCCGGAGCCTTCGGTGATCTGCCGATACGGGCCACCGTCTACCGGCATGGCAAACAGATCTATGGAAGTTTTGTGCAGCTCCATGTAATAGATCTCCTCGCTATCCGGAGCCCACTCCACCATCATCGGCCGGTCATCATGTGTTTCACCCAGCCCGACCATGGAGCCGTCTCTCAGATCTTGCACCATCATGACTTCATAACCGGGCCAGCGCGGATCCCCCCTGTCGGTAACAAATGCCAGGTAATTGCCATCCGGCGAATAGCGCGGACTTGAGTCGCTCCCACCAAGATCGATCAGCTTCTCAACGGCGCCGCTGTCGGAAGGCACTGTTGAAATATCGGTCTCCGGCCAGTATTCGGTACCCGGACGCGGCTGGTGATCAAAGGCAATGGTTTCATCATCCGGCGACCAGTCAAAACTGCCGACATGAAACTCCCCTTCGGTCAGACGCTGAATATCAGCCGGCTTCTGTCGACCGGGATCCACTTCAATCACATAGATATGCGCATATTTAAGGTCTTCTCCCACTACATTCACATCCCGGCGCTCCTGCCGGCGCTGCTCCTCCTCTTCCGACGGCGGATCCACCATGGAAAAGGCGATGCGCTCGCCGCTGTTCGACCATCGATACCGGCTCACACTTCCCTCCGCTTCGGTAACCGGCCACGCTTCGCCGCCTCTCGGATCAATCAACCAGATCTGGTTCCCATTCCCGTTTCTGGTGGATGTAAAACTCAGATATTCTCCATCAGGTGACCATTGCGGATTGGAAGCCGATTCGTCGCCCCTTGTGAGCTGGAATTGCCGGGTGCCGTCAGCTCTGACCAGGTGGATATGGGTCAGGAAGTCGCTCTGATCACCGTCGGTACGTGATTCCGAAACCGTGAAGGCAATCCACTCCCCATCCGGTGATATTTGAGTGCCTCCCACCCGTTTGAAGTTTTCAACCATATATTCCGGCGACCAGCGTTCATCATTATCATTTCGATCGCCATGCTCATCGGCGGCGGTGGAAGGTGTGGTGCATCCGGCCACCATAAAAACCAAAAGCGTCGTCAGTATTTGTTTGTGTTGCATAACAACTGATTGTTAGTGGGCCAGAGTCAAAAACATTTTAATTGCTTACTTTTTACAACTTCAATGAAATTATTGAGTGTAAATAAGTCTTTTTGTTGCTCAAAATTAAATGAAATGTGCAATTCTTTAGGTAGTACAAGAAAAAGTGAATTTGCTTTCATTTCATTTGTTTGATTTTTACTAATTCCAGGTTCAAGGGTAAATAGATGTTTGGTTTCAATTCTCTTTGCTTCGGATAAGACTTGACGCCAGCGATCCTTACAGGTTGTTTTTACTCCCAGCATTGTTAAACAGGCAGAGGGGAATGCAGCATCTAAATATTTATCTATATCTGGAAATAGAAAATCCGGACTTGATCGATTTTCAGTATATGCTCCATGTGAATATTTCAAATTAGAGTCCTTAAATATTTTTACCAAATGATTCTCAAGAGCAAATCCAACACGCGATTTTCTACGGTTATGAACACTCAGCGAATATGAAATAAAGGAATCGACATCATCGAATCCTTTTTCAAGTTCTTTTAAAACCTGATATTCCTCCAGCGTTTTGAACAATAACTCCTCTCTTTCAATCCATGCAATAAGAGCTCTATCCGGATCATCCGTTGCAGAAATTTCCGGAAGTGTATTTCTGGCAAATTCTGAAAATAATTTGGTTGTTGGAAATTTATTGCCAAAAGTTTCAAATATTAAGTCGAGAAAGTTTTCATCGGCTTCTTCGACAATAATACCAAGCTCTTCAAGTATGAATTTGGAAGCATAAGATATTTTTTCATCCTGCTTATCATCAAATACTTTTGCATCAAATCCCTGAAGTTCAGAAGTGATACCAAAGAGCCAAATCAGTTGGCTCTCATAGGTGCTTAAACTGGGTGCAATAATCACTGCATACGAGTCGTGTTGACTTTTTGCAATAATCAAAAGATCGTTTGGCTTGGCTAAGTCAGTAACCGAATTAGAAGGAAAGTATAGTCGAAATTCGGATCTGGCAGGATGGTTTTCTCTTGCATCATACCAGGTTAAAAAACCATCTTCAACCATTCGCTGGTCTTCTTCATCTGATAGATAAAAGAATTTGGCAACTACATTTTGCTTTTCTGATCCGAAAAGCTTTTTTAGTTGAGCAACACCATTAAATTCATGTTGATTGGATGAATCGGGACTGGATTCAACTCTACTGAGCTTTTTTGCAGCAATTCCAACAAAATAATCTGATAAAGAGCCCTTTTTCATTTATTTCCCTGCACCTATTTCACCAATTGGATCTAAGGATTTGAGCCATTGATCTGTTTCTTGAATAATTTTCTCAAAAATTAGTTGATGCTTACCCTTTAAAGCACATTCCCATATAGTCATGACCCGCCATTTACTTGAAATCAAGGTTTTTAAATGTTTTGAGTCTCTATCCTTGTTTCCGGTTATTTTAATATGCCAAAACTCCTTTCTTGTTGAAGGCCATTTGAATAGATGACAATCATGGGCATGCCAAAAACACCCATGAATAAAAATTACGGCATGATATTTAGGAAATACAAGATCAGGTTTACCTGGCAAGCAATTATCATGAATTTTATAGCGATAACCAAGTTGAAACAATGCTTTCCGTATTTTTACCTCTGGTTTGGTATTCTTGGCCAGAATACCAGCCATCATTTCGCTTCTTTTATTTTTTGATACAATATCAGCCATTATAGACTACTGGCACATCACTGGTTCCGGTAAATAAGTAAAACTGTCCTTTCTGCTTTTTACCCTCAATAATGAGTGGTTTGATAAACTCGGCAATTTTTTCGACTACAGGGACAGCAACAGCATTACCAAATTGTCTGTATGCTTGTGTATCTGACACCGGTATAATAAACCCACTTTCTCCAAAACGGTCAAAACCCATAATTCTAGAGCACTCTCTGGGTGTTAGGCGTCGGGGAATTTGTCCTTTCTTTTTTATAAGAATTTCAGAACCGTCCTTGTAATATCGTGCAGAAAGTGTTCTGGAAACATCACTGGGACCAACAAGACCAAAGCCAAAGCCATTGCCTTTTAGTTTATGTTTAGCAGCGTAATCTTGCAAATAGCTCCAAAGCTTTTCACTAAGCGTATACTTTTTATCTACGTGAGCTAATTCGCCATATGTATAAGGTGGCTCTTCCAGTTCTGTACCATTTTCAGGGTGAAGAATAGAATTTAACTTTGGTCCGCTTTTCGGATCGGGTAATTCCATTTCAGAAAACTTGAAATCCAGATCAGATCGAAATCCAACGATAAAGATTCTTTCTCTGTGTTGTGGAAGAAAAGACTTGGCATCAATTACTCTAAAATCAAAATAATATCCTAATTCCTTAAGTGCATTTCTAATTACTTTAAAAGTTATTCCTTTGTCGTGACCTATCAAATTTTTAACATTTTCAAGAAGGATGGCAGCTGGTTTATGGTGTTTAAGTATTCGAACTATGTCAAAAAAAAGCGTTCCTTGTGTTTTATCTGCAAATCCGTGTAGCATTCCCAATGAATTTTTCTTGGATACGCCGGCAATTGAAAATGGTTGGCAGGGAAAACCAGCTACCAGCAAATCGTGAGAGGGAATATCGCTTGCATTGACTTTTGTAATATCACCATTTATTTCGTGATCAATTTCAAAATTGGCTGTATATGTTTGCCGACAGTATTTATTCCATTCGCTTGTATAAACGCATTTTCCTCCATGGTTCTCGAATGCTTTGCGCATTCCGCCAATCCCGGCAAACAAGTCTATGAAAGTAAATTCTTTTGAGCCATTTGTGTGATAAAGTGTTCCTGCATCAGCAATTCTGCTTAATTCATCAATTACCGGTTTTTTAGGTTTGGATTCACCCTTTTCCCAGCGGTAAATGGTTTTCAAACTATAATCAGTAATTTCAGCTACGTCTTTCACTGAAAGGCCTGCTTTTTCTCGCAAAGTAGTAAATTGATTCTTCATATCCGGGAATGATTTTGACATTTTGTCTTAATGTACATCATTCTCAGAAAAGATGAAAATAATATGGGCCTAAAAAGTGTACGATTTTGTGAGTTTGAATAAAAAACGAAAAAATCATGGCCCACTAACAACTGATTATGTGAGTTGGAAGATGTTCGAAAATATGAAAAGTGTTGAGATTTGAAAATATTGTAATTTCAGGCACTTCCTAAAATGTCTGGTCAGGAATGTAAACCGAACCGGGAATTTCTTCTTCTGTCCGGGAACCCCATCGCGGCTTATATCCTTATATAGTAATGAATATGGATAAAATTGAGTACCGGTACTGTTGAATAATCATAAACGGGACGCATTCGGCACCCAACCCTTAGGCAGACTGCTTCGGCAACAAGCAATCCCGGCATCGGCCGGAATTCTGGTCATGTCTATATACGGGATTGTGGATACGATCTTTGTGGGAATGTGGGTGGGGGCACTCGGCATTGCAGCCATTACAGTCGTCCTGCCGATTACATTCCTCATGGCGAGTATCGGCATGGCCATCGGAGTAGGTGGGGCATCCATCATCTCCCGCGCATTCGGCGAAGACGATGAAAACAAAGCCTTTCGTGTTTTCGGCAACCAGGTCGTACTTACGCTCACACTTGCCGTGCTTTTCGTTATTGCCGGATTCCTGTTCATGGATCAGATCCTGAGCCTGTTCGGCGGACGGGGAGATGTGAAAGGACCGGCAGAAACCTATTTCAGTATTATCTTGCTGGGAGTGCCCTTTCTGGGATGGGCCATGATGAGCAATAATGTGATCCGCGCTGAAGGCTTCCCGCGTATCGCCATGCTGACCCTGGTAATACCGGCCGTCATCAACATTATACTGGATCCGATATTCATTGTCTACCTGGATATGGGTCTGGCCGGTGCCGCCTGGGCTACTACCATTTCCTATGTAACGAGCGCCATCTTCACCACCTGGTTTTTCCTCAGATCCCATTCCCAGATGAAGCTTACCAGGGAGTTTATCAAACCGGAGCTCCCTCTGATCCGTGAGATCTCCTCGCTGGGTTCCGTCACCTTTGCCCGACAGGGAACCATCAGCATCCTCGCAATTGTACTGAACAACTCCCTTTTTGCCTACGGTGGTGAGCTTGCGCTGTCGATCTACGGCATCATTGCAAGACTGATGATGTTCACCAATTTCCCGGTTCTCGGCATTACGCAGGGTTTTATTCCTGTCGTAGGATACAACTACGGAGCAAAACTGATGGACAGGGTCACCC
>SLOL01000005.1 GCA_007132495.1 Balneolales bacterium | reverse complement strand
CTTCGAAATCCGGGAAGATCCCGCCGGTTTTGAGGATCCGGACTACGATGATTCGAACTGGGAGCGTGTACCCTATCCCCGTTACGCCCATGGCGGTGAGCGACGGGCCGGTGAGCACCTTTACCTGCGTCGCGAGGTGGAAGTCGGCTCGTTCGAACGCGCGGTGTTGGATGTCGAAACCGTCCGCCCTTCGGGAGATCTGTACATCAACGGCCGGCATATCACCAACCTCGACCGTCACCCGGCACGGGTGGACGTGACGGAGGCCCTGGAACCCAACACCACGAACCTGGTGGCGATGCGCGTAAATCCGCATGACACGGGATCCCCTAATTCAAGCCATCACATGAGTGTGGATACGCACTCGAGCTGGTTCGCGGGACTGACCACCCTTGAACTCACCGGGCGACAGCATATCGAGGATGTGTTCGTCTATACAACGGATATTGATGATCCGGCAAATCTGCGACTGGAGATTGAGACACGGGGTGACGGGGACGCGTTCGGGGGGCGGATCGTGGCCCGGGCCTATCCGTGGTATCCGGACGAAAGCGACGAGCCGGCCGGACAAATCAGCGGGCCGGTCACATTCAGCGAAAGCGCAGAGACCGTCCTCGATCTGCAGATTCCCGATCCCATGCTGTGGACCGTCCATACGCCCCGGCTTTACAAGATCCATATCATTCTCGAAGACGAAGCGGGCACACCGGTCGACGACAAGGTGGTCACTACGGGACTCCGGACGGTCAGTCAGGAAGGCGGAAAGTTCCGCGTCAACGGGAGGTCCACGATGCTCAACGGACCGTTGATTTTCGGTCATTATCCCCCCCTGGAGCGTATCGCTCAGTGGATGTTCAGCCCGCCGCCGGAAAAATACGTTGAGCAGATTCTGGGCGTACAGCGAATGAACGGCAACCTGTTCCGCATGAGTGTCCACGACAACTGGACCAATTCCGGTGTAAGTGACCGGCGCCTGGCGCGGATGGCCGATCAACTCGGGATGATGTTCATGTGGCAGACGCCCGCCTGGGCGCGTGAGGGGCCGGTCGATGAATACGACCTCGAAGGCTTGCCCAAATATGCCAAAGACGTCCGCAACCATCCGAGCATCGTTATGTGGCAGCCCAGCAATCATCCCAGCCCCTACGTGAGCTGGGAAAACGAAGTTCTTGAGATCCTCGAATCGGTGGATCAAAGCCGGCTGATTGCCCCGGTCTCCAAGACGCGCGAAGGCTGGCTGTCATGGGTGCCGTGGGAAGAATGGCCCGATGACGTCCCCTACGATGAGTCCTGGTGGGATCATCCGCTGCTCGCCCGCGGAACCATGGAGCAGACGTTCGGATACGGAAAAGATTGGACACCGATTCGCATGCTGGGCAGCGGTCACGAGGGGATGGTGGATGCTCTGCCGGACCAGGAGCGTCTGCGATATCTGAACAGTGACACCCACGCCTTCTTCGATTTTGAAAGCGAAGAATCAATCAGTCAGCCCAACTGGGAGCTGCACCGCGGACAACCCCGGTATAAGGTGTTTTCCTACGAATACTATTACGACGAGGGAAGCATTGGCCGCCGGCTGGAAACCGACGAATGGAAAGAAAGCCAGGCCTGGCAGGCGTTGACCGCGGCCGAAGGATATCGCAAAAAACGCTGGCTGGGCTATTCCGGAACCAGTTGGTGTCCGCTGCGTGGCGGGGGTAATACCGCCACCTATATGAAGCCTGCCGTGGATTACGAAAACCACGTCAAGTTGGCGTATCACGCTATGGCCATGATTTATCAGGAGACACTTGCCGGAAGCAAGAATGTCAGTCTGGTCTACGGTCCCAACGATGACATCCCGGTCATTGCCATGAATCTTGGTGAGGCCAAATCGGTGGAGGTACAGGTGACGGCACGATCTCTGGCGGGCGGAGAGGCCGTTGAGACGCGATTCGGGGATGTTTACCTGCCGGCCGGTCAGCAAGTCGTGGAGCTTGGCAATTGGAAACCCGATCTGGAACCGGGTTACTACGCTTTTGAATACACCATATCGGAACCGTGACCATCGGTGCTTTTGACGATGAAGGCGTGCGGCAGGTGCTTCAAAGAGATGCCGGCGAATATCCCCTTTATATCATGCCGCTGGGAAAACTAAAAATGTGAATCGATCCTATTACCGGGTAAATGGTCTGGAGTGATGCCACTCCAAACCATTTACATCGCGGCTGATATCAATCCAGGTCGAATCGATCCAGGTTCATCACTTTGTCCCATGCTGCGATAAAGTCCTTTACGAACTTTTCTTCGGCATCCTTACTTGCATAGACTTCAGCAAGGGCACGCAGCTCGGAGTTAGAACCATAGATCAGGTCGGCACGGGTACCTGTCCACTTGGCTTCACCGGTCTTGCGATCGCGACCCTCAAAGCATTCTTCCTCATCCGAAGTCGCTTTCCAGGTCGTACCCAGATCAAGCAGATTCACGAAGAAGTCGTTGGTCAGGGCTTCCGGCCGCCCGGTGAAGACGCCGTGTTGCGATCCGTCGTAATTGGTGTTCAGCACGCGCATGCCACCCAGGAGAACCGTCATCTCGGGAGCCGTCAGGGTCAGCAGCTGCGCCTTGTCCACCAGCATTTCCTCTTGGGTGGTTTGATGCTTGGGCTCGAAGTAATTGCGGAATCCGTCCGCAGGCGGCTCAAGCCATTCGAAGGATTCCACATCGGTTTGATCCTGCGAGGCATCGGCACGTCCCGGAGTGAAGGGTACGGTCACATTATGACCCGCGTCTTTGGCCGCCTTCTCGACTCCGGCGCATCCTCCCAGAACGATGATATCCGCCATGGAAACCTTTTTATTGCCCGATTGAGCACTGTTGAAATCATTTTGTATACCTTCAAGCGTGCTCAGTACTTTGGACAACCGGGCCGGATTGTTGACTTCCCAGTCCTTTTGCGGAGCCAGACGTATCCGTGCGCCGTTGGCACCACCCCGTTTGTCAGATCCGCGGAAAGTGGATGCGGAGGCCCAGGCGGTAGCAACCAGCTCAGACACCGACAATCCCGAGTCAAGGAGCCGGGATTTCAGCTCGGCAATGTCCTGGTCGTCAATCACGTCATGGGTAACTTCAGGAATCGGATCCTGCCACATCAGATCTTCCTCAGGAACTTCCGGTCCAAGATAACGCACTTTGGGACCCATATCCCGGTGGGTGAGCTTGAACCATGCGCGGGCGAAAACATCGGCGAATTCTTCCGGATTCTCATAAAAGTGTCTTGAGATCTTCTCATAAGCCGGATCCACTTTCAGAGAAAGGTCCGTGGTAAGCATGAAAGGCGCATGCTTCTTGTCGGGATCGTGGGCATCCGGTACGAGCCCTTCACCGGCACCGTCCTTGGGTCGCCACTGCCATTTGCCGGCAGGCCCTTTATATACTTCCCATTCGTACTCAAAAAGATTTTTGAAGAAGTTGTTACTCCACTGGGTCGGAGTTTCGGTCCAGGCACCTTCCAGTCCGCTGGTAATGGTGTCACCTGCTTTTCCGCTTCCATAGGAATTTTTCCACCCCAGACCCTGCTGTTCGATGGGGGCCGCCTCGGGCTCCGGACCGAGATGGTCTTCCGGGGCCGCGCCATGGGTTTTTCCGAAGGTATGTCCGCCGGCAATAAGGGCGACCGTTTCCTCATCATTCATCGCCATGCGGGCGAATGTCTGCCGGATGTAGTGCGCCGCCTTGAGCGGATCCGGTTCGCCGTCCGGCCCCTCCGGATTCACGTATATCAGACCCATGTGGTCGGCGCCGAGGGGCTTTTCGAGTTCTCCTTCATCGGTGTGGCGCTGACTGTCCAGCCACTCCCCTTCAGAACCCCAGTAGATATCCTCCTCGGGTTGCCAGATGTCTTCACGACCGCCTGCAAAACCGAAGGTCCTGAAGCCCATTGACTCCAGTGCGACATTACCGGCCAGGATCATCAGATCCGCCCAGGAAATGTTCCGGCCGTACTTTTGCTTGACCGGCCAGAGCAGCAGGCGTGCCTTGTCGAGGCTTACATTGTCGGGCCAGCTGTTCACGGGGGCAAAACGCTGATTGCCGGTGCCTCCGCCTCCGCGGCCGTCAACCACGCGGTAGGTTCCGGCGCTGTGCCAGGCCATTCGAATCATCAGCGGGCCGTAATGACCATAATCCGCCGGCCACCACTCCTGGGAATCGGTCATCAGCTCACGGAGGTCTTTTTTGACGGCATCCAGATCCAGTTTCTGAAATGCTTCCGCATAATTGAAATCCTCGTCCATCGGATCGGACAAAGAGGAATGTTGACGAAGAATATTCAGATTCAGTTTGTTCGGCCACCAGTCACGTTCCTTCGTGCCGCCGCCGGCAGCTTCGCGCATAGAACCGCTATGAAAAGGGCATTTACTTTCACTATTCATATTGTTGCTATTGGTCTTGTTTGATGAAGATTGGTTTTCTTTGTCAGCCGTATATATCCGGTTGATTATTATCGATTTTCCGGTTTCGAATGTACAAAATTCGCCAGATCATATAAACTGATCTCTGACAGGGGCAGGTTATAACCGATATGCCGGACGTGCGGCAGCTCCCATTATCGCTAACTTGCCAAATACCGAAAAGACGGCATGTCAATGCATGGATAACATCTTGAAAGGGCGCAGGGTTTCATGTGTTTTTAATTTTTTATTTAAGGACACATGAACCGAAGGTCACGAAGTGAAATGCCATGACCGTATTTAAACATACGCCTGTGTCTCCGGGCGCATGCCCGGTCATGTGCATTTCAGATTTTTTTATCTGATCCGGATAACAAAAATGCCAATGGCGTGCAATCATACATGGATACACGCCATTGACAGTCAGATTGGAACTGATTTTGTCCGGCCGGTCAAAGCCGGAAAAAAGATTACCGCCCGTTACCAACGGCCTCTGCGGGGAGTTTGAGACCTGCCTCCACGGGACAGAGTGCGGTCATCCCGGAATCTGCGATCGTCACGCAACATTCTGCGATCATCCGGTATCATCCTGCGATCTCCCGCCCAGAGCGGCCTCAGGTTCTCATCCCTCAATTGAACTGTGTGATTGTTTGCGGTGAATGCTTTGGCGATATAGTGATGTGCTTCCATCTGTTCGGTACGGAAAACATCCACCTCCAGGGTTTGCCCGGCTTGCAGATTTTCTACATAGGACGAAACGGCATACGCGGCACCGAGGTGAATATTGAGCGGTTCATCACTCGCTCCTGTTTCAAGGAAGAGATGCGTGCCAACGTAGGCGTGCCCCGTGGTGTTTTCACAAGGTCCCGTTTCAATGCGCAGCAATTCACCGGTAACGGTTTCGACCGGCGGTCGTTCGGACTCTCTGGCAATACCTGTCAGATCCCCCTGGCCTCTTTGCGCATTTGCGGGAAAAGCGGTCAGCAGCAGTAATCCTGCGAGTAAAGTTGTAATACCGGCTGTGTAATTCATAATAGCTCCATTTTAATAGTGAGTGCGTTTGAAATGATATCTACTACATTAGACGCATCGGTAGCAAACAAGTTCTTTTTAAAAGAAAGGTCTTATACCCGAACCCGCTTGCCGCCGGTATGTATTCGGATGACTTCATGCCGGGTTCTGACATCAATATCCTGATTTTTACGGAATACCCCGGGTTTTCGCACAATCAGGATTTTTTCTGCGAAATAATTATAACACTGTAAGGGGCAATGCGGATCCTTCCCTGCGGATGTTCGTCATTTTCGCCGGATTCTGCAATAATTTCTGAATTTCCGGTGTTGCCGAATTCCGGATCATAGAAGGTGCTGTCGCTGTTGAACCTGACCATCCACTGTCCGGAAGCCGGAAACCTCAACGGATAATTTTCCTGCGGTTGTGATGAAAAGTTGGCGACTACCACCACACTGTCACCCGGACCGCCCCGGCTCCACCGATGAAAAGCGATGATGTTTTTCTCCTGATTCACGTGATAGACATCCACCTCCTGTCCGGTGAGTCCGCCGGTCTGTCCCCCTGCATTCCTTCGCAAGGCTATCAGATCCTTGTATAGCTGCAGAATACCTCCATAGCGTTCAATCCGGGACCAGTCAAGCGGATCCTGATCATGAAACCATTCATCTTCAAGGAACTCCTGACCCTGAAAGATCATCGGAATACCGGGGGTGGTAAAAACAAGGGCGGCGCCAAGGGTGGATTTTTTTCTGGCCACCCACGAGGAGGCACTGCCGGGATCCACTTCCTCGGGTACACGGGCTTTGCCGTTGGCCACCTCATCGTGTGATTCGGTGTAGATGACCCGTTCAAAGGCGTTGAGGTAATATCGGTGCAAAACGGCTTCCCGCAATTCTTCCATATCACAATGCGCGTCATCGGCCGCCAGGAGATTTTTCCGCACATTATGTACAAAACGGGCGTTCCACTGAGTGTCGAACCCGGCACCTCCGTCTTCGGGATATTTGGTCAATGACGGATTGTTCTGCAGATCCTCGGCGATATTCAGTGCATCCGGACGTGTTTCTTTGATCTCTTTGGTAATCCACTGCATCAGACTCCATCCCTCCGGGAGATCGCTTCCGGAATCATTGTCGCGTCCATGAACATTCCGGATATAGGCGGTCATATCCCAGCGGAGTCCGTCAACATTATATTCGCACAACCACATCAGAGCGTTATCGCGGATATACTCCCGGACTTCATTTCGGCCGTAATCAGGCCGGGTATCGCCCCACGGGGTTTTCGCGCGCCAATCGTTATAAAAGTAGATGCCGCCCATACCGTTTTCGCTCCAGCCGTCAAATTGCCACAGGTCGAGATCACCGGGACCGAAATGATTGTAAACCACATCCAGGATGACGGCAATCCCGAGCTTGTGAGCCTCCTCTACAAACTTCCTGAACTCTCGCGGACGCCCGTAATCGCTTTCCACCGCAAAGATATGAGCGGGGTTATATCCCCAGGAATAACCTCCCGCAAATTCCGCCAGCGGCATGATTTCCACCGCGTTTATCCCGAGATCACGGAGATAGGGAAGATACCGGATGGCCCCTTCAAGGGTGCCCGGGCCCTCTGCTCCCTCCTCTTTGCCGAAGGT
>SLOL01000184.1 GCA_007132495.1 Balneolales bacterium | reverse complement strand
TTCCAGAGTCCGAGCAGGGCGGCTGAGCCTGCAACTGCTCCCAGGTTTCTTAACAGGGTTCGTCGGGATAGTTTCATGTGTTTAAATGTTTGGATTTATTTCGTCAGATGAACCGAAGGTCACGAAGTGAAATGTCCATAACCGTATTTAATCATACGCCTGTGTGACCGGGCGCCGGCCCGGTCATGGCCATTTCATAAATATGTGATTAGGTGACGGTTTTCGTATTGACAGGAGTTTATTCCATATCTTGGGGGCACATTATAAAAAATTGCAGAAAAATGCCGGAATATTTTTGCCGGGCATTGGTTGAACATTTCGATCAAGTTGCGTATTTCAATCACGCTGAGTATTTCAATCGAACAGCCCTGCCCGGCCGCCTTCCGAACGAATCACATTCTGGCGCTGTTTGCACTCCATATAGAGAGACTGCTAAAATGTAAAAATTAACTCTTGCGCAGCAGCATCGCTTTTGTTATTATTAGCTCGAATTCAGATTGGCACTCACGGCACAAGAGTGCTAACAAGTGCTAAAAGCAACCTTCAATCAAAAAATTACAAGAACTATGGCAAGCATTAAACCACTGAGTGATCGTGTTTTGGTTCGCCCGGATTCCGCTGAGGAGAAAACCAGCTCCGGGATCATCATTCCCGATTCGGCAAAGGAAAAGCCCCAGCGCGGTACTGTAGTCGCTGTTGGACCCGGAAAATACGAGAACGGTAACAAAATTGACATGTCCGTTAAAGAGGGAGACAAAGTTCTTTACGGGAAGTATGCCGGAACAGAACTCGAAATTGACGGCGATGAGCTGATGATCATGCGGGAAAGTGATATCCTCGGAATCCTTTCCTGATATCTGTCGCCGGAGTATGTCAATGCGGGCATAAAAGCAACGCAGTGACAGGCTCACAACAGATTTTAGAAAATGAACCATAACCATTAAAAAGAATTGTGACCTATGTCAAAATTGATCCATTATAATGTCGAAGCGCGAGACAGCCTCAAACGGGGCGTTGACAAACTCGCCAATGCTGTAAAAGTGACGCTGGGCCCCCGCGGGCGCAATGTCGTTATTGAAAAATCATTTGGTTCACCTACGGTAACCAAGGATGGTGTAACCGTAGCCAAAGAGATTGAGCTTGAGGATAAGGTGGAAAATATGGGTGCCCAGATGGTGCGCGAAGTAGCATCCAAAACCAGTGATAATGCCGGTGACGGTACCACAACCGCTACGGTCCTGGCCCAATCCATTATCCAGACCGGTCTCAAAAACGTGACCGCAGGCGCCAATCCGATGGATCTGAAACGGGGTATTGATACGGCTGTTTCTGCCGTGGTTGCAGAGCTGCAAAAAATCAGCCGCGATATCAGCGATCGAAACGAAATCGCCCAGATCGGTACGATTTCAGCCAACAACGACGAATTCATCGGAAACCTGATTGCCGATGCCATGGAAAAAGTCGGCAAGGATGGTGTCATCACCGTGGAAGAAGCCAAGGGAACCGATACACATCTGGATACCGTGGAAGGGATGCAGTTCGACCGCGGATATCTCTCTCCCTATTTCGTAACCAACTCCGAAAAGATGGTTACCGAGCTGGAGGATCCCTACATTCTGATCTTCGACAAGAAGATCTCCAACATGAAAGATCTTCTGCCCATTCTTGAAAAAGTGATCCAGACCGGCAAGCCGCTGCTCATCATCGCCGAAGATATCGAAGGTGAAGCACTGGCAACATTGGTAGTTAACAAGCTGCGTGGTACGTTGAAAATTGCCGCTGTCAAGGCTCCCGGCTTTGGAGATCGACGCAAGGCCATGCTGGAAGATATCGCCATCCTGACCGGCGGTACCGTAATATCCGAAGAGCGCGGTTACAAACTGGAAAGTGCCACTCTTGATTTTCTCGGTCAAAGTGCCCGTGTTTCGATCGACAAGGACAATACCACCATCGTCGACGGCAAAGGCAAGGATGACGATATCAAGGCGCGCATCAACCAGATCAAAGCGCAAATCGAGGATACCACTTCCGATTATGATCGCGAGAAGCTCCAGGAGCGACTGGCCAAGCTCAGCGGTGGTGTAGCCGTACTTTACATCGGCGCCGCTTCCGAAGTAGAGATGAAAGAGAAGAAGGCCCGTGTGGAAGATGCGCTTCACGCAACCCGGGCGGCTGTAGAAGAAGGTATCGTAGCCGGCGGCGGAGTGGCGTTCCTGCGTTGTCTGCATGCCATTGACGGTCTGAAGGGTGAAAACTCCGATCAGGAAGTCGGCTTTGACATCGTACGCCGCGCTCTTGAGGAGCCGATTCGTATTCTGGCCAGCAATGCCGGTGCCGAAGGCTCTATCGTAGTGCAGAAGGTCAAAGATGGCAAAGATGCCTATGGATACAACGCGCGCACCGAAGTCTACGAAGACCTGGCCAAAGCCGGTGTCATTGATCCGACCAAAGTGGCGCGTACGGCCCTTGAAAACGCCGGATCCGTAGCCGGATTGATGCTGACCACCGAAGCGGTCATCTCGGAAAAACCGTCCAATGATGACGACAAAGGAGGTGGCGGCGGCGGTGCCCCCGACATGGGCGGAATGGGTGGAATGGGCGGAGGCATGGGCTTCTAAACCCGTCTCCGGCCGAACGAACCGGGAGTAATCCCGGATTCGCTGCTATGCCTTTACTACCATGTATAAAACATGTTGACCCGATGTTGCGTTAAGGCGTGGCATCGGGTTTTTTTTTGCTATGCCGGTACAGAGTTCTTGTGGTAATCATAAACGAATCATACACCGGTGAATGGAATTATTGTCAAAAAAGAGCTGACATTTTCAATATGGAACTGTATGTTTCAGAACGATATTTGACGGTATACCTCAAAATAGAACAGGGATGAAATTATCTGAAATTGGAGTGGTTGTGCTGCTTGTAGCAGGTGCCCAGCAACATATTATGGTAGATGAACTCTCGGCCCAGATGCTGCCTGTTGAACAGGAAAACTTTCAAAGTGTGATTAACGGGAAACAAACCGACCTTTTCGTTCTGGAAAACAACAATGGTATGAAAGTCGCCATTACCAATTATGGGGGACGTATTGTAAGCTGGCTGGCACCCGATCGCGACGGGAATATGGATGACATCGTATTGGGGTTTGAAAGCCTTGAAGAGTATCGTACGGCGGGATCGTCGTCGTATGGAGCAACTATCGGCCGATTTGCCAATCGAATTGCAGGCGGGAAATTCGAACTTGATGGAGAGACTTTTCAACTGGAGATCAATAATCCGCCGAATCATTTGCACGGTGGTCCGGGAGGCTTTTATCATGTGGTCTTTGATGCTCAACAGTTAAGCAGTCGACATTTGCGTTTGCAGTATTTATCACCGGATGGTGAAGAAGGATATCCCGGAAACTTACTCGTACAGGTGCAATTTATATTGAATGATGACGATGAACTAATCATTGATTACACTGCGGCAACCGACAAGTCTACAGTGATTAATCTCACCAATCATGCATTTTTCAATCTCAGAGGTGCTTCGCTGGGAATCATCAATGATCACGAACTGATGATTAATGCCAGCCATTACACGCCGGTTGATGATACGGCGATTCCAACGGGCGAGATTACCCCGGTAGAAGGAACGCCGTTCGACTTTCGGGAAATGGCTCCCATAGGCATGCGCCAGTCCCGGGATCACGCGCAATTGAGGTATGTCAGAGGATATGATCATAATTATGTGATAGATCGTGAACAAAAAGACAAAATAGCTCTTGCGGCTCGTATATATGAACCTGAAACGGGGCGAATAATGGAAATTGAAACCACTGAACCGGGTATTCAGTTTTATGGAGGCAATTTCCTTGACGGCTCTGATACGGGGAAAAGCGGTCGGCCTCACGAGTTCCGTTATGCATTCTGTTTGGAACCCCAACATTTTCCCGACTCTCCAAACCAGCCGGACTTTCCGTCAACACGGCTGGATCCCGGGGAATTATTCCATAGTGTCTCAATATATCGCCTGACTGCTGATCAGAATTGACGTTCATTTGAATAAGAATCCCGGAAAACAGGAAAGTTGTATGATTTTGGGATTATCATTTGCATTCGTTATTTTGATACCTAACTTAAACGATTAAGTTAGGCTTTTTGAAGCATTTTTATTTATTTTTGAAATGAATTGTTCAAACCTGGGAAACCGGATATCGAAATATCGGACTCGTTAATATGTCTCACATTAAGAAAGTTTTAGTCACTGTTTCAGTGATGCTGGCAGGGGCCGGCTGTGGTGCGGTGGATGATACGGTTGTACTTCGACTTGGTCACGGCCTTGATTCATCACACCCTGTCCATGGAGGTATGGAACGCATGGCCGAACTTGTCGAAGAAAAATCGGAAGGGAACATGCGAATAGTGATTTATCCCAATGAACAACTGGGAACCGAACGTGAAGCACTGGAGCTTCTTCAAATCGGCAGTCTGGATATTACGAAAGTTTCAGCGGCGGTGATGGAAAGTTTTACGCCGGTGTTTACGATTTTCAGTGTCCCTTTTCTGTTCATAGATGATGATCACATGTATGCGGTTTTGGACGGACCCATCGGTCAGCAAATTTTGGATGCCGCCCGTCCATACAGAATCAAAGGATTGTGTTATTATGATGCCGGTACCCGAAGCTTCTATACGACCAACCGTCCGATCCACGCCCCGGAGGATCTTGAAGGTTTGAGTATAAGGGTGCAGGAAAGTGCCTCGGCCATTCGAATGGTCAATACACTGGGCGGATCAGCGACCCCTGTTTCCTGGGGAGAATTATATACGGCCCTTCAGCAGGGGGTGGTGGACGGAGCTGAGAACAATCCCCCGAGTTTTTATTTGTCCAGGCATTATGAGGTTTCGCAATACTATACCCTCAATGAACATACGGCGGTACCCGATGTACTGGTCATATCATCACACACATGGGATCATGTTCTGAATGAAGAACAGCGCGACATCGTTGAGGAAGCGGCACTGGAATCGGTGCCTTACCAACGGGAATTATGGCGGGAGGCCAGTGAAGAAGCGCTGCGGGCCGTGGAAGCAGCCGGTGTGGAAATCATTCATCCCGACCGCGAGCCATTTATGGAGGCATCTCAGCCGTATTATGACCATATGCGGGTTCAGCAACCGGAACTTTATGAACTTATGCTGGAAATACAGGAGATGGGGTATGAATAAATTGATAAAAGCGCTTGATTATTTTCTGGCACGCATTTCGGTCTTATTGATGTCGGTATTGGTGTTTGCGGTGCTTCTGCAGGTTTTTATGCGTTATATCATAGGATCGCCCGTAACTTTTACCGAGGAGTTGTCAAGGTTTCTCCTGATATGGCTCGGTTTGCTGGCGGCAGGTTATGCGTACGGGCAGCGAATGCATCTGGCCCTAGATCTGCTGGTGCTCAAGCTGCAAGGTCGCCGGAGAGCTGTTCTAAATATGGTCATCCACACACTCATAGGGCTGTTCGCGTTGGCTGTTCTGGTGTTCGGAGGGATTCAGCTTGTCTATCTTACCTATGTCCTCGACCAGTACTCTCCTGCATTAGACATTTCCATGGCGGTGATTTATTTGGCGCTTCCAATAAGTGGAATAGCCATCGTGATATATGCTGTTGATTTTGTAATGCAGGAATTTGACCGTTTTAAAAATCCCGATGTGCAGGATGTATCATCGGAAAGCAAAGATGCATCAACGCAAAGCGAAGATATTCACGCAGCATAAACCGAATAATTTATGGACATTATTGGAATACTTATTCTTGTAGTAACTTTTGTGCTGTTATTGGCCATTGGAGTACCTGTAGCATTCAGCATCGGCATTTCGTCCATTGCGACCCTTTTGTATACCGTTGATTTTGTACCGGCCGTGACTACCGTGGCGCAACGTATAGGAACGGGTCTGGACAGTTTCACGTTGCTTGCGATACCTTTTTTCATTCTGGCCGGACAAATTATGAACAAGGGAGGAATCGCTGAGCGGCTGATTGATTTTGCAAAATCACTGGTGGGCATGCTTCCTGGAGGACTGGCATATGTTAATGTAATCGCCGCCATGCTTTTTGGTTCTATATCCGGTTCGGCCGTTGCCGCCGCATCAGCCGTCGGTACCTTCATGACCCCCCAAATGCAGAAGCAGGGGTATGATCGCGGCTACAGTGCGGCGGTCAATATCACATCATCGACTACCGGTTTGCTTATTCCCCCCAGTAATATTCTTATTGTTTATTCATTGGCAAGCGGCGGGGTTTCCATTGCAGCGCTTTTTCTGGCCGGATATCTCCCTGGAGCTTTTACGGGGTTGATGATTATGTTTGTGGCCGGTTATTACGCATTCCGCAGAAAATATCCGGTTTCAGAGCGTTTGCCGCTCAAAGAAGTTGTTCGCAAATTCGCCCGCGCCATTCCTAGCTTGTTGATGATTGTCATTGTGATTGGAGGAATCATCGCAGGGATATTTACGGCAACGGAAGCTTCTGCTATTGCGGTGTTGTATGCCTTCATTCTGGCATCTCTGATCAACAGGGAATTGAAACTGAGGGATTTATCCAAAACCATACTTGCAAGTTGCAACACGACCGCCATTGTCGCCTTGCTCATTGGCACATCGCTTGCCATGTCCTGGGTCATGTCCTACGAAAATATTCCGCAAATTGTGACTTCGGGACTGCTGACCCTGAGTGACAATCCGTTCCTCATTCTTGTGATTATCAATGTAACACTTCTTGCCGTGGGCGTGTTTATGGATATGACTCCGGCCGTGTTGATTTTTACACCCATTTTTCTACCGGTTGCCGTGGAATTGGGAATGGACCCCGTCCACTTCGGGATTATGATGATTTTAAATTTGAGTGTGGGGCTTTGCACGCCTCCTGTCGGTACCGTTCTTTTTGTGGGATGCGGAGTGGCTAATATTTCCATAGCACAGGTAGTCAGGCCACTGTTACCGTTCTTCGCAGCCATGGTTTTCTCACTGATGGTGGTTGCATGGTTTGAAGAACTGAGTCTGTTTCTGCCCCGGCTATTCGGGTTTTCATAAAGCCAGGTTCAAATTTTAA
>SLOL01000021.1 GCA_007132495.1 Balneolales bacterium | reverse complement strand
GGGAGAGTAGGTCGTCGCCTCATCATCTTGTTTCCCCGCGGCCCCTTTGACCCTTTTATCGGTTGAAGAGGGCCGCTTTTTGTTGGTGGAAATGACACCTGCCTCCCACACCGTTTTTTTCGTCCCACACCGTATTTTTCTGCTTTAGTTGACCGATCCAGCCCATTCATAGACGTATTGCGGGGAGTACAAGATGCCGCCAATTATCTGTTGCATGTGTTTATAATACTTGTTTCAAAAGGTCATATGGATTACCATGACCGTATAACCTTAAGCCGGCTTGTCCCGGGTAATTGGTATTTCATATATCCGCTAAGTGTAATAAATTATTCAGTATGACGTAATTTTCATTAATTGCTAATCCGTATTCTAACCATAGTGATATTTTGGAGACATTAACACCCGGATTAACCAGACCAAGACAGGCATACAGCGACTTTATATCCAACTACCGGGATGTATTGCAACGCCACTTCCGTGATCCGCAAAATCAAAAAATGGTGAGTGTCCAGAGGGGAATTCCTCCGATGCTTATTCGGGATGTGTTGAAATGCAACCCATTACAGGTTTTTATTAAAGAACAGCATGGGGGGCTTGGAGCGAATGTAAACGAATGCCTCGGGATGCTTGAAGCCTCATCCTATGAAGCCCTGCCCCTCTCACTGATGATGGGCATCAACGGTGCCCTGTTTATCCAGCCGGTAACGCGCTATGCCGAAGAGGAAGTAAAAAAACAAATACTCGGACGCTTTGTAAATGAACAGACGATGGGGGGGCTGATGATCACCGAACCGGACTACGGTTCTGATGCCCTGCATATGCAGACCGGTTATGTAAAAGAGGAAAGGGAGTATCTTGTAAAAGGTACCAAACACTGGGCCGGGTTAACCGGATGGGCTGATTATTGGCTGCTCACAGCACGTGAAAAAAAAGCCGACGGAACACTCGCCCGTGATATCGACTTCTTCATCCATGATTCACGGAACCCGGGGGTCACAGTTGAGGAATACTTTGATAACCTGGGCCTGTATATGCTGCCCTATGGCCGAAATAAAATTGATGCCAATGTACCGGAAGAGCATCGCCTGGTCAGTTCCTCTACAGGTATTAAGTTAATGCTGGATATGCTTCACAGAAGCCGCCTTCAATTTCCGGGCATGGCCATGGGATTTTTAAGGAGAATCCTTGATGATACGCTTGAACACGTAACCACACGTAACGTCGGCGGCAGGTGTCTTTTTCAATACGATCAGGTTAAAGAACGAGTATCACGAATTCAGGCCTGGTTTACTTCCTGCTCGGCTATGTGTGCTTATACCAGTGAACATGCTCCCATTTCCAAAGACTTGTCAGGCGAAGATATTCCGGCCAACTCAATCAAGTCGGTCGTCACTGATATGATGCAGGACGCTTCTCAGTCATTCTTGCAGTTGGTAGGGGCAAAGGGGTATCGATTGAACCATCTGGCAGGGCGCGGAATCATCGACAGTCGCCCGTTCCAGATTTTCGAAGGCTCCAACGATATTCTTTATCAACAGATCGCCGAATCGGTATTGAAAAAAATGAAAAAAGCCAGGGTCTCCTCTCTCTATGATTATCTCAAGGAGTATGAACTGACCGACCGGGCTTCCGAATATCTGAAAAGTTATACCGATTTCAGCATCAATCCTTCATTGATTCAAAGAAAGCAGGTAGCGCTTGGCAAAATGCTGGGATATACCGTATCCCTGAACATGGTTATTCAACTGGGTGAACGGGGATTCAATAGCGAATTGATTCAAAATACCATCGCGATTCTGATCACCGATATTCGAAAGTTTCTGATGGCGATTAATGAAAACGATAGTACAATACCGGTTGAACAGCTCGATGAGGCGAGCAACTGGTTCGGTTTTGTGTATCCCTGAGCGGGACCTGCATCCATTCAAGCCGGTTATGAAACACGGTGTGTTTCATGAGTAATATGAGCACCGTGTTTAAGCATCTTGTGAACAGGACATTTTCCGGCTATAACATCCAGTTTTTTTACCTGTTTGGATGATAGGTCACCATAAAGATGAATATGGGCATGGATGAAACGAACCTTGCCTTTGTCGATCATCCAGGGAGTGTCGGCAAATCGTTCGTCATTTTCCGGAACCGGCTTTTTTGAAGCATCAATATCAACTTCAACACGTTCCAGTGGAATTTTTTTGGAATCGGCATAAATGCGAAGTGTCATGCAAATACAACCTGCCAGTGCCGAATATACCGATTGAACCGGTGTTTGACCCTGGTCATTGCCACCCAATGAAATCGGTTCATCGAGCACCTGAATATGTTTGTCTGTTTTTACTGTTGTTAAAAATTTGGGATTGGTTTCCAATACTGCTTTAGCCATTATTTTTCTGGGTATTTGTTTAATAGTATATTAATTACTGTCACGGCAGTTTGAGCCTCAATATTTTCATATATAATTTCCAATATATGTAGTTTTATGGAGAAAAAAAAGCTTGTAGTTTTGACGGGTGCCGGTATGAGTGCGGATAGCGGTATCAGAACATTTCGGGACTCCGGAGGACTTTGGGAAGGCGCAGATGTGATGGAGGTGGCTTCCATTGAAGGATGGCATCAAAATCCCGAAAAGGTGCTGGATTTTTATAATGAACGACGGAAACAATTGGCCGAAGCCGCCCCCAATGAGGGACATAAGGCACTGGTGGCTCTGGAGGAAAAGTATGATGTGACCATAGTCACGCAAAATGTGGATGATTTGCATGAAAGAGCAGGATCACATCGGGTCATTCATTTACACGGAGAATTGACCAAGGTACGGCCTGAATATAACGAACATCCGGTGCTGGATATCGGGTATTCTGAAATTCACATGGGAGATACGGATGAGCGGGGTGAACAATTGCGCCCGAATATCGTTTGGTTTGGTGAAATGGTTCCAATGATGGATGTTGCTATTAAATATGTATCAGAATGTGACGTCATGGTCATCATCGGAACATCACTTGTCGTATATCCCGCTGCCGGACTGGTGGAATTGATCCCATCCGGAAACCCGATTTATGTGATCGACAAGACACGTCCCGAATATCGGTTTCCGCCCAATATGCGATTTATTCAGCACGGAGCAGCCACTGGTACTCCGAAGTTGGTCGAGAAGTTGTTAAACAGAGATTCGGTATAGTGATTATATATAAATCCAAACATTTAAACAGATGAACCAAGAGGAGAAAGAAGCACTGTTAGAGTATCTTGTTCAGTTTTCAAATATTGAAAAGCAGTTTCCGCTGTATCAGGGTACACGGGATCCGGAAACCGTATCCGATTTTATTGGTATTGATTATGATCAGTTCAAAAGCATTCGGGACAATTTCGATCAATTGACCAGGAAGGCTGCCGATGAAATTCTCAAGGAGGAACAGGTCTTAAAACAGATCGAAAAATTGCCCTTTAGAGGGAATGAAACCATAGCGGTTCTGGGTGACAGCATTACGGATGACCGTCAGGGATGGTTTCAAATATTCAGGAATGTTCTGGATCTGGCGATACCCAAAGCGGCTTTTCAATATATCGATGCCAGTCAAAGCGGATCGTTATCTGCCGAGGCACTCAGGCGCATGGAACGGGATGTATTGTCTCATGATCCGGATTGGGTGTTTGTCGCGCTTGGAAGTCAGGATGCGATGCAGCTGCATCTGACAACCGGCCGAACGCTGGTTTCCCTGGCTGAATTCTGGGAAAATATCAATGCTATTGAATCGGCAATCCTGGAAAATTGTGCCAATCCGCCTGTTTGGGTAACACCACCACCTGTTATCGGAGAGCTTATGCAGCAAATGCCTCTGCATGAAGGAGTCATTGAGGAGGAGGATCTCAGGGAGTTTCGTGAAGTAATAGCCGGGAAATCAGGATTTATTGTGGATCCCGCCGGAAAAAGGATGGGAGATCCGCCGGCTGCATGGAATTATATGAATGACGGATTCCATCCATCTTTGGCAGGTAATATGGAGACGGTTAGATGTGTGCTTAAAACCTGTGCACTACCACAAGATCAGGACAGCTCTGAAGATGAAACGTAAAGTATTGCTGGGCAAAAGTCGCCGAACGGCCATGTTGGATTTCAGAGGGACCTGCCGGATGCCACTGTCATATTGCAGGCAGAGCGTAATAACGCTTCCTGTGTCATGACAGCAGGTCCGTTTTTTTACAGTGGGATATTTATGCGTGTAAACTCAATGCCGAGATGATCCCGGGAGGCTAATCCGTAATTGCCGGAAGTATCCAGTGTATTGAAAATAAGAGGATTTATAAAAGCGATAGAATAGTTGTAGTCGTTTCCGTGAATCTGGAATAAGCCACCTGTACCGGGCGGATCATTGGCGGAAAAACTGTCATAAAAACTGTCGTGAGAATCGGGTGAGCTCAGGGCAAAAGCATCAACCAGGCCGAAAGCGAACCCGACCCATGCTCCGGCACCGCTCCCGAACTGTATTCCTTTAACAATTCGGGATTCGGTCATCAGGCTGACCGCCGTACCGACAATAGCACCGGTTGCCGCCCCGTAAAAAGTATCCATAAGTATGATGGTGCCGCTGGTGCCGGCTGAATTGATAAAACCGTCGACATAGAATCCGGATCCGCCGGTTGCCTGTGAAAGATCATAAAATCCGGTGCCAAGTCCCATTATGGTGCCCAGGCCGACACCGAATCGAAGCGGATAGTAGTCAATTTCACTTTCATTCTGAAGCGCAATGGTAGCGCCACCCAAACCGGCCCCCGTAACTGCTCCTGTAAAGGTGTTAATAGTTACAATCCGAAAAGATTGTGCTTCCGCCGTCCGGCTTGTAATGGCAATTGCTATAAGTGCAATCAGACTCAATGACAAACACCTGTTGATCGTTTTCAAAGACATATATTTCCCCGATTGTTATCGCCTTATGGAGATCATGATAAATTGCAATAAGATAATGCAAATATCAGCATTACTGCAATCAGGGATTACCCAATGCAACCGGCAGTACCTGGCCGTTCATAAATTTATGACCGTTTACAGCAAAGTCACCGATGTATTCGGCCACATCCCGGGGTTTCAAAGGAGCTTTGACACCGGGGAAGGCCGCCTGAAACATTTCGGTCTCCACAGCACCCAGACAGAGGCAGTTAACCGATATTTTCCGGTGTTTTAATTCGGCAGACATGCATTCGCTCCAGATGCTCAGAGCCCCTTTACTGGTGCTATATGCAGCCAATTCGGGGAATTTGGCACTTCCCTGGTAACCACCCATACTGCCAATGGTAACAAAATGTGCGTTTTTTCCTATAAAAGGGAGTAATGCCCGCAGAAGCCTGACTGCCGACATGACATTGGTATTCCACATTGCATTCCAGTCATCATCGGTGAGCTCAATAAACGGTTTTTTCACCAATCCACCGGCATTATGGATCAGAGTTGCAATTTCAAGGTCATTGTCTCTGATGTAATCAACCAGAATTTGAATATTTGAGCTGTTGAGCAGATCACAAGCGACCGTATCAATTCGTCCGGGATTGGTTTTTTTCAGTTCCTGAAGCTTGTCACCGGATCTGGCCGTTGCCAAAATGTGATTCTTTCTGTTTCCGGCGAGGTGTTTGGCGGTTGCAAAACCTATTCCTTTGCTGGCGCCGGTGACCAATATTGTTTTTTTTGCCATGGTGAAGAGGATTGTTTTTTGAAACCGGTAAGGGGATGTGGTGGAATGGCTGTTTGGGGCGAGCAGATTACATATCCTGTGTTTGATGGGGAATCTGATCAAATGCACTCTCCATTAACTCGGATCGGGTATCATGTTCACCAGAGAGAACGCCTGAGTAACCAATCTGAAGGGCAAAAGTGACAGGCCGGTTTAGTATCGAATCAGGGTCTTCATCCAGCTGGTTCAGCAACTCCTCTTGCCTGGCGAGATAGTCCATCCGGTGTTCGGTTGCGATAGGTTCAGCCGGTGGCAATTCTATGCGCTGTGGATCGACTGGTTCACCATTCATCCAGAAACGGAAACAAAGGTGCGGTCCTGTGGCGAGGCCGGTCTGTCCAACATAACCAATGATCTGGCCTTGCTCTACTTTGACACCCGATTGTATTCCCTCTGCGAAACGTGACATGTGGAGGTAGCCTGTTTCATAAGTACTGTTATGACGTATCCTGATGAAATTACCGTTGTTCCGTCCGTAGCGCGCAGCGGTAACTACTCCCTCACCGACCGCCCGGATCGGTGTCCCCGTCGGTGCCGCGTAGTCGGTGCCGTGATGCGGCATATTCCGTTGCAGTACCGGATGATATCTTCTGTTCGTAAATCGCGAGCTGATACGGGAATAATTCAGCGGTGCCGCCATAAACTGTCTTCTCATGGAGTTGCCTTCTTCATCAAAGTATTCGTCCATTCCGTTTTGTTCATAATGGAATGCGTAATAGTCCTGATTGCGATGATGAAACATGGCGGCTTTGATGCGTCCAATCTCCGCTACCTGGCCATCGACCAGCTTTTCTTCAAAAAGCACTTTAAAATGGTCGCCTCGCTGAATTCTGTAAAAATCAACCTGCCAGGCAAATACCTCAGCCAGCCGATGTGTCAGCTGTGGATCAACGTTGCTTCGTTGCAGGGCCTGATAAAGCGAATTGTTGATTTCGCCACTGACGGTCCGTGTTTTTATTTCGACGGGTTTTGATCCACGCGTTACAGTGATGGAGTCGGAGATATTGAAACGGATATAGTCGCTTTGGTTCTCTTCATAAACCACATGGGTGAGCTCCTCCGAATGAGCCGACTCATCCGCACGGGTATAAAGGTGAAGCCTTCTGCCGGCCCGCATTCTCCGGACATCGAAGGTTCCTGCCGAAGCGTTGTTCAAGTCATGTATTTGACGGGATGTAAGTCCGTATCTTCTGAGAATGGTTGACAAGGACTCATTACGCCGAATAATATGGATATCCGCATCATGATTTTCTTCTATTCCAAATACATCCACATCAGGCTCCGGAACCTCGGAAACGGAGAGGATCTTATCCGGAGAGGATCTTTCGGATTTTTTCGTGTATTCGGATTCACCGGTATTGATATGACAAGACAGGAAGAAAAGCGAACATAGGGGCAGCAGTAATAATACTCGGTTCATTGGAATAGCGGATATTCGTTTACAGTCATGGGTTGTTCACACCACATCGGTATCTATATCACCTGATGGTAATTCAAATAACGTCTGGTATTTCGAGTAACGTTTATGTGTCAAAATAGGCAGATTTATTAACCATTAACAACATCACAAACACATTTTGTGTGATATACGCCCGGTTATTTTGGATTGAAGCATTGTAGTGCGACTAAGGAAGTTTATATCGATGATCATGTTGTCAGGACCGGCACGTTCATCGCATCGGCTATATTTTTGGCGGGAAGTGCAGAATATGCGGGCTTTTCAGGGAGTTTTCCAGGGGGTATCCGGGATCCCGTTGGAGTGATTAAGGTATCTTGCCGCAACAAAGAGCAGGTCGGAAAGTCTGTTTAAATATGCAATTGCTTCGTCTGAAATTTTTTCCGACCGGCGGCATGCCAAACAGGCGCGCTCGGCTCTCCGGCAAACCGTGCGGGCCATGTGCAGCCAGGCGGCTCCAGCTGATCCTCCCGGGAGGATAAACGAATTCAGCGGCTGAAGTGAGGATTCCATTTCATCAATGTCTCGTTCAAGCCGGTCTACATAATCTCCGGTAATGCGATTGACACGGTTGTTTTTTTCCGGTGGCGTGGCAAGGTCAGCACCAAGCACGAAAAGCTCCGACTGAATACGCTCCATTATCATTTCAATTTTCGGGACCGGTTCGTTGGTTCGCACTACTCCAATGACGGAATTGAGCTCATCGATGGTTCCGTAAGCATCAATTCGGGAGTGGTTTTTAGGTACACGTTGCCCACCGAACAGAGAGGTTTCACCGCAGTCCCCCGTTTTGGTATAAATTTTCATGTGTTTAAATGTTGTGATTATTGTACCCGGTTTTTATTCCTGTTGCTTGTCGATTTGATAAGATTCAGGCCGGGTTTGGAATTGGACGCCGGCATATTCCAGGTGGCGGAGTATGCCGTGCAGCTCACCGGAGTATTCCGGCAGGCAGTAGAGCGTCAGTGTTACCGTTTCAACGTATTTTTCATCCCGGACGTGCATCTGAAACCGATTTACGAGCTCACGAATGCGATTTTCCTGATCATAAGGGTATTTAACAATATAAGGGACATATTTTCGCAAAGCGGATTTTGGTGCGCAGGCAATAGCCGATCCGGCGGCTTCCCGGTATGCATGGATTAATCCCGGTTTTCCGAGTTTTGTGCCCCCGAAATATCTGGCCACGATCACCAATATGTTAATGAGCTTCTCCGACCTGATGGCACTGAGGATAGGCATGCCTGCTGTACCCCCGGGTTCGCCGTCATCCTGTGTAAACTCCTGCGGTTGGAATGGATTCAGTCGCCAGGCATAACAATGATGCGAAGCATCCGGATATTTTTTCGTAATTTCAGTACGAAATTTATCTATGGATTTACTATCGATAGCCGGACCGGCGTGGGCGTAAAAACGGGATCCGCGGTCGGTATAGCGGGCCGATGAGGTGTCGGTTATGGTTTTGTGCAAGGTGTCCGGCATGAAATTGTTACTGTGGATTTATATCGTCGGGATTCCTCATTACTTTGATCAGTTACTGATGGATATATGGAATCAAAATATCAAATACAAAAGATAACGGTAAACTCCGAACTTCAGGAGCTGCAAATTCTGTGGGGTGACGGTCATCAAAGTCGTTTTCCGATGGAAGGATTACGGCGCTCCTGTCCGTGTGTCTTTTGTCAAGGGGGGCATGGAAATATGGGAAAGCCGGTTGACCCGAAAATATTTCTGGAGCCACCGACACGCAAATGGGCTATAACGAACATCGAACAGGTGGGCAATTATGCGCTTCAGATATCATGGAACGATGGACATCAGAACGGAATCTATCGTTTTGAACGTCTGCGCGATATGTGTCCGGTTGAGCATGGAGTGATTTAAAACGATGTCCGACAAAAGAGAATTATTACTCGACACTGCTGAAACATTGATATCCCGGAATGGTTATCGTAACACGACAACGCGTATGATTGCCGCTGATGCCGGTGTGAATGTGGCTATGCTGTCCTATTATTTCGGGTCCAAGGAGAAGCTTCTGAAGGCATTGCTTGATCGCCATACCACAGTGCTAAGAGAACTGTTTGAGCGGATCAGCAGTACTGAAAGGCACCCTGTAGAAGCTTTCCGCCAGTTTCTATTTGCTTTTATCGACTACTCATTTGACAATCCGAAACCGGTAATTATTGCCATACGCGAGATCGGACTGCTGAATCAACGCCCGGATATTCTCGAGAATCTTCAGAGGACGATGCTGGAGGTCAACCGAATGTTTGTCGGGAGTCTGGAAAAGTCAAAAAAAGAGGGGATTTTGCGAAACATTGATATTGAGTTATCCGTATTAACACTCAGTTCTACAATTGAGAGTTGTCTTGTCAATGCTTTTATGTTTGAAACAGAGTTTCCCTTTCTCGGAATTGAGCAGAGATCTCCGGAGGAAATGAAAAGACGACTCAAGGAACATCTTTCTGCATTGCTGGATCACATGAAGAATGATTCCTGAAAACAAACGTTATGGCTGTTCGGGTTGTTAATCAATCGTTTGACCAGGACGGTTATAGATGATATTTTCCGTGCTTGTACCATAAAAACCGGTCAACGATTTGCATGTCTGCAAAATAATTTCAAGGTATTAAACGGGTAGTTATTATGTCTGATGTTTTTCACGAGTTCCGGTTTGACCGTGAGCCTGCTTTGACCTGCTGGAGCCGGGTAGTGAGGTATGACTTCATTATAAAAACCGGATGCAAACGACTTGTATCCGGGGGGAAACGACCTTTATTGCCCGGGTTGGTGGTTTTACTTTTTTTGTTTTTCGGGAGTTCTCAGGCCTGGTCCCGGCAGGGTTCAGAAGTAGATACATTGCGGCTGACTCTTGATGAAGCGGTGCAGATTGCACTTGAGAATAATTTCGGCATGCAGGAGGCAGGGCTGGAACGTGAAATAGCGGCTCAGCAGGTTCGGGAAGCCTGGGGCAACGTCTATCCCCAGGTCAATGCCAGCGGTAATTTTACCAGAAATCTTGTTACAGCCCCTCCGTTTGCCGGTAGTGGTGCAGAAGACCTGTTTGCCGATTTCGGTGCTATCGGATGGCTCCGGTACAATGAACAGCAGGTGCTTGAGGGAAATGAACGGATATCCTATGAAGAATTTCTGGAACGTCAGATGCAGGGATATGAAGAAGCCGGTATTACGGCCCCGTTTATGGATGATGATCCATTTACCGTCGACAATCAGTTTGTAGCGTCGTTAAGTATTACTCAAACCCTTTTTAATGGTTCCGCCTTCGGAGCTATCAAGGGAGCCGAGCAGTTCAGAAAACTGAGCGAAGATGCCGAACACCGGGAAAGACAGATGGTGATCGATGAGGTACGCCGGGCTTATTTCTCGGCACTGCTCGCCGGTCAACAGGTTGAGGTGATGCAACAAAGTGTCGAACGGATTCGGCGGACCGCTGAAGATGCGAGCAGAACCGCTGAACAGGGATTGTCTTCCCGCTATGAAAAGTTGAGCGCCGAAGTGGAATTGGTTAATATGGAAACCGAACTGATTGAGGCTGAAAACCAGGCCGAACTGGCCCGGAAAAATATCAATCTGATACTGAATCTGGATATCAGTCAACCCATCGCCTTGTCAGGGGATCTGACGATGGCCGCCATGCAGCCTGTCGGAGAACTCACTGTGGATGAAGCTGTTGAACTTGCAATACAACACCGCCCGGATCTGCAGCAGGTAGAAGGATCTATTGAAATCAACCGTATCAATGAACGTATCAACCGGGCATCATACAAACCGGTGGTCAATGCCTTTGCCAATCTGGATTATATCGGACGGGTACCTGATGACCGGATGGTGATCAGATCACATCCGGATGATCCGGAAAACCCGTTCCGTTTTGACAGCCATACCCGTGGCTTTTTTCACGACTCTTACTGGAATCCCAATGTTTCGGTGGGACTCAATGTGAGCTGGAGCATTTTTACCGGTTTTCAGAACAAGGCAAGAGTGGAACAGAGTCGCATTGAAACACGGCGAAGTGAGCTGCAGTACGAATATCTTACCCGGGCCATTCGCCTGGAAGTGGATCAGGCAATGAAGAATATGAAAACCGCCGAACGCAGAATAGAAAGTCAGAGACGGAATATTGAACAGGCGCAGGTCAATTATGATTTCGCCCGGACCCGTCTTCGCGAGGGAGTAGGCAACAGTCTCGAAGAGCGTCAGGCATCCATGTTGCTGGATCAGAGCCGGCTATCTTACTTGTCGGCAATCCACGACTATCTGATCGCGCTCAGTAATCTGGAACTGGCACTTGGAACTTCGGTAGACCGCTTGTAGCCAGGATTATGAACCAATTTATGTACATGTGTATGAAACGGAGAAACATGAAATGGCCATGACGGCAACCCGACACACAGGAGCATGATTATAATCGTCATGGACATTACATCTGTCCTTATGAATCATAAAATTTTAAACAACAGATGAAAACAACAAAATGGTCCGCACTCCTTCTGCTGGCAGTGACCACTTTTACGGCTTGCAACAGCAATAATAATGACACGGATAACGAAGAGCGCGTCCGGGAGGTTGTTGTTGAGACGTTGCCGGTGGAATCCCGCACTTTTGAAGAACGAATCCGTGTCACAGGCACCGTGGAGGCAATAGAGGATGCCATGATCTCCGCCGAAGCTTCGGGACGTGTACAGCGGATTGTTGATCGGGGCAGTCAGGTAGGTGATGGTACGGTTCTGGTGGAACTGGATGATCGCATGGTGCGTTCATCATTGGAAATAGCCCGTGCCAATTACGAGCTGGCAGAGGATGCCCTTCAAAGACAGGAACCACTGCTTCAAGACTCTATAATCAGCACTCTGGAGTTTAATCAGGCCCGTTCACAGCGGGATCAGGCCCGTTCACAGCTTGAACAGGCTGAAAAGCAATTAAGTGACTCCCGGATTACCGCTCCGTTTCGGGGAACAGTGGAAGACCGGATGGTGAATACCGGAGAGCTGGTCAATCCCGGGGTGCCGGTTCTTCGTCTGGTCAACATCGAGCGCGTGCGTATCAATGCCGGAGTTCCCGAACGCTATATCAATGATATTCAATCGGGGACACCGGTGACCGTATCGCTTGCTTCGTACAGTGGTGAACTACTGCAAAGTGAGGTCAGTTACCGAGGGAGTGTGATAGTACCCGAGACAAGAACTTTTCCGATAGAAGTCATCCTGGAGAATGGTGACGGACTTCTCAACCCCGAGATGGTGGTAAACCTGTCGATCGTCAGACAGGTTTGGGAGGATGCCCTTGTGGTACCGAGAACAGCCCTGGTAAGAGATGAGGACGGACTGCAACTGTATGTGGTAACAGAACGTGACGGCAGGGAAGTAGCCGAAGCCCGGCGTGTCAGAACGGGTCCGGCCTCCGGAGCCTTGATCCTGATTGAGGAGGGTATTTCATCAGGTGACAGGATAATCGTTACCGGACAGTCGAATGTCAGTGATGGGGATTATCTCCGGATACAGAATCAGCTTGCCTTTGAAAGATATCAACTGGGAGGCCTCTGAGTCTGCCGGAATGTTGATCATTTGCTTCATGCCATATCAACCTTGAAATTTTCGAATATTATTCAGCCATATTCCCATGCAAGTAATTGAACAAGCATTAAAAAACAGGACGCTGATTGCTGTATTGGCCGGTATCCTTATAGTATCCGGACTGTATTCGTATATCGCTATTCCCAAAGAGTCGGCGCCCTCTATAGATATACCATTGTTCATTATTACGACCATCTATCCGGGAATAGGACCGGCCGATATGGAGTCGCTGGTCACACAACCGATGGAGCGCGAATTACAGGGTATTGAAGGGGTGAGTGAAGTTCGCTCCACGACTTTTGAAGGATTCAGCACGATAATCGTTGAATTTGATCTGGATGTGGAGAATATGGAGGCCAGTCAGAGAGTGCGGGAGCAAGTGGATCTGGCACGTTCGGAGTTGCCCTCGGATGCCGAAGAGCCGATCATTACCGAGTTCAGTATTGATGACTTTCCGATTATGACCGTGAACCTGGCAGCCGACTACTCTATGGCTCAATTAACCCAGATCGGTGAGCGATTGGAAGAAGAGCTTGAAGCCATATCCGGTGTCCGTGAGGTGGACCTGATCGGAGGTCTTGAACGGGAAGTTCAGGTAAATGTCGATTTGAATTCACTGAAAGGCTACAACCTCTCATTCCAGCAGATTATCGGGGCCATTCAGGGTCAAAACCTTACAATGCCCGGCGGTACCATTGATGTGGATCGTTTAGCCTATTTGCTGCGAATCAGCGGTGAATTTCAGGATCCCAATGAGATTGAGGACCTGGTGGTTTTTGCACCCCCTTCGGGAGGTCAGGGAGGAGGTCCCAATGGAGAACAGTCACAGCCACTCGGAATGGTGTATATGCGGGATCTGGCAGAAGTCATGTATGGCTTCAAGGACAGAGAGAGCTATGCGCGACTAACCGCCTATATAATTGAAAACGACGGCGGGGAGATGATTCCGATACCCGATGATGATATCATGGAGAATCAGGTCGTCAGTCTTGATATCAAGCAGCGGTCCGGCTCCAATATTCTGGAGATAGCTGATGAAGTCAATGAAGTGCTGGCCTCTTTCAACTTTCCTGCCGGCACCCAGATTGTGATGACCAATGATATGAGTGAAGAGATAGATGGTCTGATCAGTGATCTCGAGAACAGTATCATCAGCGGTATGCTCTTTGTCGTGCTGGTGCTTGTTTTTTTTCTCGGTATCCGAAATGCGCTTTTGGTGGGTACGGCGGTACCTCTTGCCATTTTCGTCGGCTTTCTGGTGATGACGCTGATGGGTCTGACCGTCAATTTCGTGATACTGTTCAGTCTTATTATTGCTCTCGGCTTGCTGGTTGACAACTCCGTGGTGATCGTTGAAAACATATACCGTTTTCGCGAGCAGGGGTATGAGCGTTTTGAGGCGGCACGACTGGGAGCCAATGAAGTAGGATACGCCCTGCTTGCATCCACGGCTACATTGGTGGCTGCATTTCTGCCATTGCTTTTCTGGCCCGGGATCATCGGTAAGTTTATGAGTTATTTACCGATGACCCTTATTATAGTACTGCTTAGTTCCCTGTTTATTGCGCTGGTGATATATCCGTCTTTAACCGGTTTTTTTGTAAGACTGCCCGGTGAAAAAAAGCGGAGGAAAAGCCGTCTTGCAAAGATATTAATCGGAGTGATCGGACTGCTGACAGCCACGGTGATCGGTATCAGCAACTATATTACCCTGATTGTGCTTGCTCTGGTGGTGCTGTTTTTTGTACTGACCTACAAGCTTGCTGTAAAACCCTTGAGCAATATTTTCACCGAAAAATTTATGCCGGCTTTCACAGACGGATATAAATCGTTTCTGGGCTGGATGCTGCAACGAAATTATAAAGTCAGAGGCGCTTACTGGAGGAATATGTTCAGTCTGTTGGCCTTTACAATCGGTTTCCTGCTGCTGGTGCTGGGGGGGCTTTTGTCACTGTTCCTGGATCAGGCCGCGATACCTGTGGTTGCGGCTGGTGGTGCCGCCCTTGCCGTCGGTGCCCTTGGGGTTATCATTCATACCATTGAATCGATATTCCTCGGAGGCAGACGCAGTGTCGTGACCGGAGCAATCATTGCCATAGTATTTGCATTGACGGTCTTCTTCTTTTCACTTCAGGGAGCTGAGGTTACAGGTCAGATATTCCTCACATTGATGGCCATTCCGCTACTGGTGATTGTGTTGGGATTTCTGGGAATGTTTCGTGAACGCAAGACCCCGATTATTCTGAGCGACAACCGGGCACGTCTTCTGAATTCGGCAATTGGTGCGCTGTTTGGGATTCTGCTCGTGTTTACACTGATCCCTACGGGCGTCAACTTCTTTCCGGATACCGACCCCAACCGCATTGACATCAATATAGAAGGTCCGCTCGGCATGAATATCGACGCCAGCAACGAGATGGTCCAAAAGGTTCAGGAACGGTTGAACCGGCTGCTTGATGAAAGTCCGGAAACCCGGGCCAATGTTGAAAATGTACAGGTCAATGTGGGAATTGCGGCTACAGGTGGATTCGGAGCCGGAATGCCGAGTCCGGAACGAGCCCGGATTTCATTGAATCTGGTCGATTTTGCCGATCGTGCCGAATCGAGCAGTCAGACCATGTCCAAATTACGGGATGCCATTGGACAAGTGCCCGATGCTTTGATTCAGGTTGAAGGGCAGGAGATGGGGCCGCCAACGGATTCGCCGGTCAATATTGAAGTATCCGGGGATGATTTTGAACAGGTGGAGCGTTATACCCGTGAAATTCGGGAGCGGCTGCAGGATGCCGAATTTACCGGACGTATTCCCGGTCTTGTCGATGTTCGTGACAATGTCAGCGGAGGGCTTCCTGAGTATAACATCCACATAGATCATGAGAAGGCAAGACAGTTTGGGTTGAGTCTCTCCGATATTGCACAAACGGTTCGTATTGCTATTAACGGACTGGAGGCAAGTACCTTTCGGGACGGGGAGGATGAATATGATATTGTGGTCAGGCTGCGCAAGGAGGATCGCAACGATCTGGAAAAAATCCGTGACTTGACCATTAACCAGATGGGAATGCAGATACCGCTGGTATCGGTAGCTGATTTTGAAGAGAAAACCGGACCGGGAAGAATCACCCGGCTCAATATGCAGCGCACGGCAGTGGTGGAAGCCGATGCCGCACCCGGATTCAGCGGACCGCAGGTTCTTATGGAGGTGCAGGATTATCTGGCAGAGTACCGTGAATCATTGCCGGCGGGTTACACTATGGAATACACCGGGGAGGGAGAAGATCAGGAGGAGAGTTTCAGCTTTTTGACCACCGCCCTGGTTATCAGTTTTGCACTTATTTTCATGGTGCTGCTTGCAAAATTCAACAGCCTGATCATACCCTTTATCATTATGATTGCGGTAGGGTTCAGTCTGCTGGGGGTTTTTCTTGGATTGATTGTGACCCGTACGGAGTTCAATGTCATGGTCTTCGTGGGAATCATCAGTCTGGCGGGAATTGTCTGTATCAACAATATTGTCCTGGTTGAGTATATCCGGCAGCTTATAGATAAAGGACGATCCCGGATTGATGCCATTATTGAGGCAGGTGCAATCCGTCTGCGACCGGTACTTTTAACGGCTTTTACCACGATCCTTGGCCTGGTTCCACTTACATTCGGGATTGATATCGATTATATCGGCTTGCTTACCGACCTTGACCCGGCCTTTCAATTGGGTACGGAAAGCACCCAGTTCTGGGGACCGATGGGCATCACTATTATCAGCGGTCTGATGTTTGCTACGTTTTTGACCCTGGTGATTGTACCGGTGATGTATTCGGTGTTCGATTCACTTTCGGTCAAAATAGGCGAGGCTTACAGGTCGAAGGACGACGTTTGATTGTGGACCTGAATAGTGCGCACACTGCTAACAGCGCATACCGATACTGTGTGGCATTTTCATCACCGGCCTCTCCAGCTCATTGAGGGGCCGGCAAGTGGTTCATTAAGAGCCCGGCAGAGCTCATAGAGGGGCTGCCGGCAGAATTTATTGAGGGTCGGCAAGAGCGGTAGCGGTGGTTGTGTTTGTCAGGACAGGATGGCAACGGTGCAGCGGCTTGCACACACCGGCCGGTCCTGCTCATCCCGGATGGAGATCTGCCAGACATGTGTTTTCTTTCCCTGATGCAGGATAGTGGCTTCGGCATAGATGGTACCGCCGGAAACGGCTCGCAGATGATTGGCATTGATTTCAAGTCCGGCAGCCCGTTGTGTTTCCGGGTCTATCAGCATCCAGCTGCCTACGGAGGCGACGGTTTCTGCCAGACATACCGATGCGCCGCCGTGAAGCAATCCAAAGGGCTGTTTTACGGTATCAGTTACCGGCATTTCCGCCTGCACCAGTCCATGATCCAGACGGGTGAGCCGGATACCGATGGCCTCAATCAGCCCGGGTTTCCCTTTCTCTGTGATCAAGTCCCACCGATGTTGCAAGTCCGGTGCTATCTTCATGGTTGATCTGTTATTCCGTGATTCGGATCGGACGGGTTCAGAAGCTGTCCGCTGACTGGTCGCTCAGCCGGATATTTCCCTCAATAACCGAAACGGCTTCTCCGGCCACCTGGAGCATGGTGACTTCCCCTTCCTTGATGACCATATTGACGTGAACAATACCGGGCCGGTTGATATAGCTACCCTGTGAAGCGCGGAAAGAGAAATGTTTCATCTTCGGATCAAGAAAACCGTTATTCCATAAAAAGGCGGCCATGGGTCCGTTTGCGGTACCGGTTACCGGATCCTCAAGAATTCCCAGAGAGGGAGCAAAAAAGCGCATAATCCAGTCCTCTTCCTTGTCACCGGTGTCGGTTGAGACCACCGCAAACCCGTTCAGGTCATGCCGTTCATTAAGTTTACGAAGTAAATGCTGATTGGGTTCGAGCGTTTCAAGACTTTCCAGGCTGCCGACGGGGACATAGCAGAAGCCGGTGCCGGTGATTTGCGGCTTGATCTTTTGACTGAGTTCGATTTCAGAAAGTCCGAGTGCGCCGCAAAGATAGCGAATATCACCGGGATAGGGAAAAAATTGCGGAGCCGGTATGGAAAATTTAATGTAGGGACGCATATCAAACCACTCCACATCAACGGTGAGCACACCGACACGAGTTTCGACCAGAAATGTTTGCGGTTCATTTATCTGCAGCCCGTATCGACCCTCCAGGGCAAGAACATGGAAAGCTGCGATTGTTGCGTGACCGCATAGATCCACCTCCTGAGTAGGTGTAAACCAGCGCAATTTCAAATCGTTGTTTTCACTTTCTGCAGTCAGGACGAATGCCGTTTCGGAGGCATTGACTTCCCGGGCGATATTCTGCATATCCGAACTGCGAAGTTGATCAGCTTCCACTACCACACCCGCGGGATTACCCGTAAAAGGTTTGCGGGTAAAAGCGTCTATTTGCTGGAATCGAACGGTGGATACAGGCATGGCAGGAGTGCAGGGAGTTAAAGGGTGGATTTAGTTGATAGCAAGTAACTCAACATCAAAGATAAGCGTTGAATTGGGGGGAATAACGCCTCCGGCACCCTGATCACCGTATGCGAGTTCCGGGGGAATGATCAGTGTTCTTTTTTCACCGACACTCATATCCATAAGACCTTCATCCCATCCGGGTATGACCTGGCCTTCTCCCACCGGAAATTCAAATGGCTCGTCTCTCAATGTTGAGCTGTCAAACATGGTGCCGTCTTGCAGAAAGCCGGAATAATGCACCGTGACCATATCTCCTGATTCCGGTTTCTCCTCGTTTCCCTGCTCATGAATATAATATTGGAGGCCGCTTTCATTTGACTGAAGGTCGGCATCATCAAAGTCCCATGGCTCCGGTGGTTTTGAAATGGAAATAAGTTCAATATCCATATAAATATTTTCCCCGCCGGGAATGAAACCCTCGATGCCCTCTTCGCCAAAAGCAAGATTTGGGGGAATTACAAGTGAGCGCTCTCCACCTTCCCGCATTCCGATCATACCTTCATCCCAACCCTGCATGGGGAGTTGACCGCTTCCAACCTGGACAACTATGGGCTCATCCCTTTCATAAGTGGATTCAAAAACTTCACCGCTTTCAAGCGAACCCTCAAAATGGATGGTCAGAAAGTCCATCTCCCGGGCTTCTTCACCACTGCCTATTTTGGTATCGGTGATTTCAAGACCCTCTTCGGTAACGACAGTGTCTCCATCAGAGCATGCCCATGTGAACATTAAAAGAAGGATGGAGGTAATGATGATCGAGTAAAATTTCATGTGTGTATATTTTTTGATTCAAGCGGGCACATGTAATGTCCATGCCTGTTATAATCATGCGCTCTTGTGTCCAGGCGTACGTCCCGTCATGGATAATTCATCTGTCGAAGATTCAACTGTTCAGTTTGATTCCACAAGAATAGCAGAATTCTGAACGATTTCATAGTGAAAATATGAATTGCTGATGTAACGAATAAAATCACAAATGCTTGTAATGTAAAGTTTAAAAAGGTAAAAAAGTATTTTCTGGTCTAATTACCGATTTTTTCGCGGTTCATTAATCAACGAAAGACAGGACGATTATTCGGGTGAAAACCGGCTCAAAAAGGTGGCGAGTTTTTGCAATTCACTGATGCCGAAGAGAGGCTGTTCACCGGACCGGACCGATCGTATGAAGTGGGATATGAGGTGACGGGCAGGTTCCCGATAATCGAATCGCATAAGTTCAGGTGTATGAGATGCGTTGCCATGGAACAGCCATTTTTTAATCAGGTGTTCATTGATCTGACAGACAGCCGCCATGTGATTGCCGGTTACAAAACGGGAGTGCCGGTTTTCCAGTCCGAAAGGATTGAGAAGAATGGATGCCCGGGCATCGCCGGAGAAACGGATATGCAGCTGTTTCATGCTGTGTGCCATGGTACTGCCCCGGATCGGAAAAAAGTCGAGATCTCCCTCGAGCTTCACAGGGCGTTTTTGTGTCCATTCCAGACACAGAGATATTTCTTCGAGGATAATGCGATAGAGTGTATGTGTGTCGGGCGTGTGCCTGGGCCCGGGCCACTCCCGATGGATATGAATTTTTTTCGGGTTGCTGATGTGATTGAAAAGCCAGCGGGTGGCCGGTGAGTAATGGGCCCACATGGAGAACATAACCTTGACGCCGGCCTCTTCGGACGTTTCGTGCCATCGGCTTATTTCGTTAAGGTCGGTAGGGAGTGGAGCTACCCAGAGAATATGACAATGGTGTTTCAGCGCTTCCAGAAGGGCCCCCGACGGTCCGGGTGTCAGGACGGCATCACTGAGAATAAGGCAGGCATCCATGTTCCGGAGCAGCTTGAGTTCGGGTGCAATGACCACTTCCCTGACATCCGAGACCAATCTCAAATGCTTTTCCCAGGTCATGGCCATGTGCTCGGGTCCCAGTATGCCGATCTTCATTGGTTTTTACAAATTATCATTCAAACACTCACAGAATACAGAGTACTCTGTTTTCTGTACTCTGTAAACTAGGTTCTTGGCATGATAACCGCCAGTATCAGATAGATAAGAGCGAAGGATCCTGCACCAAGTATGGTGGCAATTACAAAAATGATTCGAACCAGTGTGCCATCCCATCCCAGATATTCGGCGATGCCACCACAGACTCCGAGGAGCATTTTGTCATGGGCTGATTTGGTAAGTCGTCGCATAGTCGTTATGGCTTAATTCTTTTTTTATGTGAACTGTCTAAACCATCATACGCTGTTTCTGAAATTTTTGTTTCAGAAAGCCACAGGGAACGATCCCGGAGCAATGATGCTTAGGGTATGGAAATATGACGGCACCATGAAAAATGTCAACAATCTCAGAAAAAATATTCGTGTGGATGGTGTACCCGGAGAGGGGTATGTATTGTATTGGATGCAGATCAACCGCCGGTTGCATTTTAATTATGCCCTGGACTATGCGGTTGCATGGGCAAACCGGCTGGGCAGGCCCCTTGTGATTCTGGAAGGGGTGGCTTGTGACTACCCGTGGGCTACAGCACGCACCACTGCCTTCATTCTGGAAGGAATGGCGGAGCACTGCAAGCAGCTGCGGGATGTCGCACCCGTCACCTATATCCCCTTTCCCGAGCAGAAGCACGGCAGTTATGATCAACTTCTCCGGGTTTTATGTCGTGATGCTGCGATTTTAGTCTCCGATGAGTATCCGGTTTTCATCATGCGTGAACGTAATGAACAGCTGGAGAAGGAACTGAAAATCCCGTTCCATACTATCGACTCCAATGGTATTATTCCAATGGCACTGTCGGAAAAAGCGCCCTATTCGGCTTTCATATTTCGCCGGATGATGCAGAAGCGTTTTCTGGAGTGCCGGAGTCATCCACCGGACCCCCAACCTCTTAACGGACTGCAGAACTTTGGAAACCCGGATCTCCCGGCTGAAGTCAAAAGCAAGCAAGCCGCCGGATCAGAGCATCTTGGAACCCCGGCGGCCATAGTCGCCTTTGTGAATGGCCTCACCTCACTGAACAGTAATGTCCGGCCTGTTGAGATTAAGGGTACCCGTTCAGCCGGACTTGCCAGGCTGGAAGCATTTTTGGAGAACGATCTGATGCGATATGAAGACGACCGGAACCATGCGGATCTGGAGCGGACCAGCCGGCTGAGTCCGTGGCTCCATTTTGGTAAAATTTCGGCGTTTGAGGTGGTGGACAAGGTACTTACCATGCAGCCGGAAGGATGGGATGTATCGAAGGTGCGTCCGGTCGGAGGCAAGCGCAGCGGATTCTTCGGTGGAGACGCCTCTGTGGAGGCTTTCCTGGATGAAATTATTACCTGGCGGGAAACCGGTTTCCATTTTGCCTGGAACAGATCCGATTATGATCAGTTTGAGTCCCTGCCCGCATGGGCGCGTGCGACTCTGTCCGACCATGCCGGTGATCCAAGGAGTTATCTATACACCTACCACCAGTTGGAGGAATCGAAGACCCACGACCCGATATGGAATGCAGCACAGACCCAGCTCAGGGTAGAGGGGCGCATCCATAACTATCTTCGGATGCTTTGGGGAAAGAAAGTACTGGAGTGGACGCCGGATCCACAGACCGCTTTGTCATATCTCATTGATCTGAATAACACCTATGCCATTGACGGCAGGGATCCCAACAGTTATTCCGGGATATTCTGGATTTTCGGGCGATTTGATCGGGCATGGGGACCTGAACGGCCTGTATTTGGTAAAATACGCTACATGACCAGCAACAGTGCCCGGAAGAAAATCAAACTGGATCAGTATGTGAAGCGATATTCCGGCCTGTAAGCTGAAACGGATTGTATTATGCTTTTACAGTGGATATTTACTCCTCAGCTTATCCCTGGGTTTATGGACCTGGCCTGAAGCTACCCGCGTTACGCTCGTGCAGCGGACTGTCCTCATCACTGATGATGTGTGAAACGAGGGAGACAAACTCCTTCTCCCGCAGGTGTGCCGCCTCTTTGATATCACTGTGATCGAGTTTGTTTTTGCTTACACCGGTCGCCTGGTTTGTGATGAGTGAGATGCCCAGACAGGTCATGTTCAGGCGAACGGCCTCGTAAAGTTCGGCGGCGGTTGACATGCCGACCGCATCGGCACCGAGATTTCGGAAAGCTCTGACCTCGGCCCTGGTTTCGTATGTTGGACCCTTGGCAAACATGTAACAGCCGCGGGTAACGGAGATGCCGGCACGTGCTGCAAGATGTGCGACACGATGTATGACCGGATCATTGGCATAACGCTGTAGAACCCGGTGTCTGTGTGGACTAACCGAGGTCTGGAGTGTGATGATATCGTCAATAAGCATGAAGTCACCTACCTGGAATCGTTCATTGATGCCACCGGCGGCATTGGTTACGATAAGGGAATGACATTCCAGGTTGTGAGAGATCCGTACCGGCAGGATGGTCTGTTCGAACGGATGGCCTTCGTAATGATGAAAACGCCCCGACCATGCCAGAACCTTCCGGCCTTCAAGCTCACCGAAGTGAAGTGCACCGTCGTGACCGGCGACACTGGTCTCCGGAAAACCGGGAAGATCGGAGTAGGATATGGCTATGCTGTTCTGAAGGGCACCGGTAAAATTTCCGAGTCCCGATCCCAGTATTATCGCACAATCCGGCCGACCAATTCCTTTCTTCCCAAGTATCTCAACTGCCTCTTCATGAGTGTTGTCCGGCAACACCTGCTGCGAACGACTCAAGTTCATATCCTTTTTTTTGATCATAGCCTTTAAGTCTCACCATAGCTCCGTTGTCACCATGGTAGGTAAGGATAAGGTAATCCTCTTCCAAAGCCTTGCGCAAATACTCATCACGGATTTCCTGACTTTTTTCCCCATCGTAGTCGATTTTGGATTTAAAGCTGCGATTGATGGCTTCCGGCCGTGCCAGGACATCACCCAGCATCATGGCTTTTTCCCCCTCACCGTCATATAGAACAGCCTGGTGATACCGGGTATGGCCACCGATGGTTTTCATCCGAATGGATCCGGGTTCCGGAGTACGATCCTCAACGAATTGAAGGTCAGTATGTGATTCCAGAAAATGGGCCCAGTTCAGGGCTTCTTCATGCCCCTTGTTTTCCGCATTGTTTTTGAACCGTTCCCAATCCTCTCCCGAAAGCCAGATGGTTGCTTCGGGGAAGGTCAGGTCGTAGGTACCGGAATGTTCATGCAGCAGACCGCCGATATGATCGGTATGCAAATGACTGCAATAGACATGTTGAATATCTTCGGGCTTAAGGCTGTGTTTTTTCAGGTTTTTTATCATCAGATCGTAGTGGTCCAGCGGACCGAAAAGCCCCAGTCCGGCATCGATCAACGCCGTAAAACCGTTGTTGTGGATCAGAAAGGGGTTAACAGCGAGTTTCAGTGTGTTCCTTTCCGGTTTGGCATCGGCTTTCATCGGTATAAAACGACCATTGATACCTACAGAAAAGGTGCCCTGATATAACGATGCAATCATGTATTGTCTGTTCTCCCGGTATCCTTTATATTTTCATCCCCTGCTTTCCGGCTCTCTCGCCCACCGTCATCTTCATATCGTTCGTAGGCCTCAATGATATCCCGGATCAGTTTATGGCGAACCACATCATTCTGATCAAGATAGACAAACGAGATTCCGCTGATTTTTTCCAGGATGTGCTGAATGGTCCGGAGTCCGGAGTGCTGATTTTTCGGAAGGTCGGTTTGGGTCAGGTCACCTGTGATAATCGCTTTGCTGTGTACCCCGAGCCGGGTCAAAAACATCTTCATCTGAATTTGGGTGGCATTCTGCGCCTCATCCAGGATCACGAAAGCGTTATTCAGCGTTCGGCCCCGCATATAGGCAAGAGGGGCAATTTCGATAATATTTTTGTTGAGATTCATCTCCAGCTTGTCAAAATCCATCATCTCTTCAAGAGCGTCGTAAAGCGGCCGGAGATAGGGGTCAATTTTATCTTTCAGATTGCCGGGCAGAAAACCGAGACTTTCACCGGCTTCGACGGCCGGCCGGACCAGTACGATTTTTTTCACCTGACGTTCTTTTAGGGCACGGACCGCCAGGGCGACCGAGGTATAGGTTTTGCCCGTTCCGGCCGGACCTATGGCAAAAACGATATCATTCTTATTGGAGGCCTGGACGATTTTCTTCTGATTGGGAGTTCGGGCCGATACCGGAGATCCGGTAGTGGTATAGAGCAGGGTTTCGTCCGGTGATATGGTGACCTGGCGAAGCGTCCGGTCACTTTTCTGGAGAGCAAGCAGCGTCAACAGATCATTCTCTGTAACAGCTCCATTACGCCTGGCCAGCTTGATCAGTTCCTTGACGATCGTTTCAATAGCCTCAAACTGCTCGGATGGTCCTGCAACCTTGATTTCATTGCCGCGAACCGTGAGCTTGCTCTCTGAAAAGGCCTCGTCGATCTGTTTGAGAAAACGGTCATGCAATCCGAGAACCACCACCGGGTCGACATGGTCGATAAAGATGGATCGTGTATCTGTTTTTTTGGTTTGTGTTGCGATAGTTGTTAAAAGTATTTTGAATTAACGGTTTACACTAAATCAGAACGATACCCTGAGGCTGCACCATTCCTGAGCGACCGAACCATTCCGGGAATATCATCACTGTGGAAGATGCAGCTTCCGGCCACAAGAACATCCGCACCGGCGGATGTAATATCGGAAGCGTTGTGATCATTTACACCGCCATCCACTTCAATAAAAAATGTTTTATTAAGCTCCTCCCTCATCAGTCGCAATGCCCTGAGCCGGTCGTAACTGAGTTCGATGAACTGCTGTCCGCCAAAACCGGGGTTTACCGTCATCAGAAGGATCATATCCGTTATTTCCAGGATAGGCCGAAGGGTGGAGAGTGCCGTTCCCGGATTGATGGCAACACCGGTGTAGCAATCCTGTTCCCGAATCAATTGCAGGGTTTGGTGCAGGTGAGGACAGGTTTCAATGTGGACCGTAATGAGATTTGCCCCCGCTTTTGCAAAATCCGGAACATAGCGTTCGGGTTTCTCGATCATCAAGTGGACATCCAGAAATGCGTCGGTGCAGCCTCTGACTTGTTCAACGATCATGGGTCCGAAACTGATGTTCGGCACAAAATGCCCGTCCATGATATCACAATGAATCCAGTTGGCACCTCCACTGGCCGCCTTCCGGATATCGTTCTCCAAATTTCGAAAATTGGCTGCAAGGATAGAAGGCGCGATGATGGGAGGATGGCTTCGGAACATATCGTTTATTTTGGCCTGAATGTCGTCAATTCATTATTTAAAAGCGTTACTGATCATTGTCGTTATCCGACTCATCTATAATAACCGGACCGGTCTCTTCTTCCTCCTCTTCACTCGGACTTACCGATACCACCAGGTCAATGGCCGTACCCTCGTACACAGAGGGCTCGTCATCGGGAGCATAGCTCAAAACCGTATTTGGAACGACCTGGTCTGTTGGTTCAAAACGGATCTCGCCGATGCGTAAACCTGACCCCTGTAATGTGTTCTGTGCTTCCGTCAGATGCATGTTGGTTACATCCGGAACCTCCACCATGTCTACTCCGAGACCGTCGCCCACAATGAGATCTACGGTGGAATTGTGATCCACTTCGCGGCCGGCCGGGATAGATTGCCGGAGTACACTGTTCCGGAACCGGGATGATTCATAGGTGACATTGCCTCGTTGCAGTCCCGAGTTCTGCAATTGTATGGTTGCATTCCTGAGTGAGAGGTCCTCTACTTCCGGCACGGTCACCAGCGGGGTGGATGCAGTGTTGACTGTAACATAAACCTTCCGGTTCGGCTTGACGAGCATCCCGGCACCGGGTGTCTGGTCAATGACATAGTCGGGTGGAAAAGCTTCATTGGATCGTTTTCTCGCCAGTTCGTGGCGAAGTCCGCGTGATTCGAGCACCCCCTGCGCTTCTTCCAGTGACATACGGCTTATATTCGGTACGGTTATTCCCTTGTCGTGATTGGTATAGGACGGCATGATGATCCGGTCCATGGCAATCAGGGAAATTACACCGAAGAGTACCAGACCGATAATCAGATAATAGAGCTTACGGTCGGCAAAAAATCGAAATAATATGCTGAAAAACTTTTTCATAAGCAGATAAATTACGCGCTTTTCTTTAAAAACGATAATGAAATCCAATTGTTGGATGTACGCCGTATGATCCGTATTCCAGTGAAGCGGAAGGCTGCATCCGCGCACTTCTCAGCTTTTGGGTGAAATAGGCATCAAAAGCGGCAACAAAATGATTTACGACAAGGGCGGTGAGCATATTACGCGCGACACCCAGATCATTGTTGAAGTCGAAACCTATTTGTGCATGATAAAGGAAGTGCTCTGAAGCCACGTTGCTCTCGGGATCATGAATATTGCTGTTCCAGTCGCTCCAGCCCGGACTGAACTGGTAATACTTGCTCATCAGCTCGTAGTACTGCTGGGAGCCGTAATCGGGAAGATCGTGGGAAAAGGCATTGCCGTTGCTGTGCAGACTGTTGCGTTCCGCGTCACGAAGGGCATCGATATCAATGATCGGCCAATCGACACCGATGTCGAATGAGGGTTCAACAACACCGTCATTCTGTTCGTATACCTCCTGCCCGTGCTCAGTCAGCAGATCGTAAAAATCATAGTCGTGTCTGTTCGGTTCATGTATTTCCGCAATATACCGTGCATATTTGACTACGCTCCAGTGCTCGTTTCCAAACTTCTCGTAATAGCGCTCGCCGTCCCGTCCCCGATTTTCCCGGTGAATGTATATGCCGAGGAGCGTAGCTTCAGCCGTGACGAACAGTGCCGTTTTCCACCATTGGCGGTTGGCAGCCTGGCCGAGTCCGGGAATAACCGCAGATGCCAGGAAGGCATAGCCTGGCGACTCGCTTATGCCCCTCATCAATCCGGAACTCCATCCGTTATTGCTGACATCCTGAAGGCTGACATAGCGGGGGCCCGGCAGCACAGGGAATAACCGCATGTCCGGGGCAGGTACTTTTGGAGCGGGGTTGCCGGATATATTCAAAGCATAACCCGGCGATTGATGTGCAGCAGTGGAAGTCAGTGACGGGTTATCCGGTATGAGTGAAGAGATCAGTGCCGGACTACTCAAAGAAGCGGCAGTGTTCTGAAACGGGCTGTATAAAGGGGTCGCAAGGAATTGTGCCGCGCTATACAAAGCGGCAGAGGATTCATCAAAGGGTGATTGATTTCCGGCGCCATCCGCCCCCGGAAACGGACCTTTTTTTTCTGCAGAAACGGCCGGAACCAGCAACAGTAATGCCGGAAGGATCACAGAAAGCAGAAGAGAGCGGGTCGGATGGATTTTGGATATCTGCATGGGAACAGGTAATGGATTTGGCAATCTGATCAGAATTCAAAATCAAATAACACACCGAAGTTAATCAAAATCCGGTTACCGTACGTAACCCGGCCTGAAGGAGTCTCGGTTATAAAGGCGTCCGGCAGTTGAAGATCAAAGGAGTCAAAACCGTATGCACCGCTGATGAAAAAGCTGGTGGGAAAAAAGTAGTAGGAGTTCATCCCCACTCTTAATTCAGCACCCGCTCCGGTTTTGATGGTTCCATCGATGTTAAGCGGTCCGCCCCAGCCGTTGCCGGCTTCGGCGAATAGTCTCAGGAAGACCTTGTCAAGTGTAAACCGACCCATTTGACGGTATATGTCGGTTTTAAGAGGAACAAACCAGGATAACTGCGAAAATGCCGTTCTGGTTCCACCGAGGGCGAAATAGGGGTAGCTGCGCATACCGATCATGCCGCCAATATAGTCAAGGTAGAAAAACTCGTCCGGACTGTCCAGGTAGCCGAAAAATCTGCTTCGCACATTGAATCGCTGGTTCATCAGATCGAATCCTAATCGCAGGTCAATTTCGGCGGAGTGGTTGTTGAATTCGTTATAAACGGGAATGAGGGTTCCGTCGCGAATGTCGTATGAGTCCAGCAGCTCACTGGGCTCATACCGGTAGCGAATCTGGCCGCGCCAGCCCAGCGGAGCGATATCACCATGACGATCCGGCAGTGACAGATCGAAGATCCAGGCACCGGTCCAGGTGGAGCCGATGTAGTAGCGGGAGGTGGATCCCGGTATTTCCTGCTGAAACTCACGGGAGAAAAAGGAATCGGTGGATACGCGGTAGGGACTGTAGTAGTAGCCCAGCTCCACCAAACTCCAGCGGTTGATTTTACTGATGAGGTTGACTTCGGCCTGCCACATGTTGTAAGCGATATCCGTAGAGGTGGTATCGGGAAGACAGGAAGTACAGGGAAACTCCTCGATCTGCAGGCCGTCACGGACATTGCGGCGGATATTGAAAAAGGAGACGGAAACGGTGGGTGACCAGTGTCGTTTGATGAAGGGGAGTCCGGCATATTCCACCTCGAGAAACAGATCCCGGTCCAGATTTACCAGGCGTCCGGGAGTAAAGAAGTTGCTGACACCGTCACTGGGTCGTGACCCGGGTCCGAACAGTGCACCACCATAGATGGTGAAGCGTTCGCGCATCTCCCGTGATGCGACATATGTTCCGACTTTGAAGTCGCGCCAAAGATTCTGTCCGAGGTCTCCGACCTGCCCATTGCTTAAGAGGGAGAGATTGTCACCACGTAACCGTGAGTAATTGTCAAACCGGACGACCGGATAGAACTGAAAAGAGGTGAACTGGTCTTCATAACTGTAAAACTGTCGGTCAGAGGAGGATCCGCGGGTAGGCAGTTGATAGCTGTACACGCCCGTATCGGCATGCGCAACGGCATCCGGGGTGAATGGGTCGATGTCGGAGTCGTCAAAATAGTTCAGAGTATAGATTTCGGACTTTGCCGGATTGTTATTGCGGTTATGCGGCAATGCGTATTCCGATGCCGCCAGGGCATTACCCCTCTTCTCCGTGGTGTTTTCTGATGCCTGCCGTGAAGCCGCTACACCGCCAGGGGTATTTTCGAGCGCGGTCATACCGGTGTCCAGGTAGGAAAATTCGGTTTCTGATATGTCCATAAGGGCAATTTTATACCCATCAGAGGTAAACTCGGAGTAAAGTAACTGATCCTTTTCCGGATGGGGAAACGGCATAAATGCACCACCGGTCACATTGGTGATCTGCTGTACGCGCTGGTCATTTAGTGACATCCGGTAGATATTGAATACACCGCCGGAGTCGGCACTGAAGTAGAGCCAGCGGCCGTCTGCACTCACAGCAGGATCCCGGAAATCCACCCCGGAGCCGGTGAGAACCGGCTGCATGTGGTGTCCGTTCCTTAATGGAAACGGAGAGGACTGATTCGTATCTATCTCCCGGGTTTGTTTGTTAGCCGGACGGATCTCATAGATGCCACGCTGTGCTGTATCGGAATAGGCAATAAACAGACGGTCGCCATCGGGATGCCAGACCGGACGATATATCTGCTCTCCGTGCCGGAAGTCGGTTATCCGGGTCAGGGAATCATGTTCCGGATGGTAGAAATACAGGTTGACCGAGCCATCTTCAATTTTTCCGGCCGCGATTACTTTACCATCGGGACTCCAGGCCGGATCCTGTAGGCGCTCGCTATAGGTCAGGCGTGTACTTTCGGATTCATCCAGGTTATAAATGTAGATATCGCGGTATTGCTCGCCGTACCGATTCAGACGGGCCCGGCTGTACGCAATTTGTGAGCCGTCCGGAGCATAACTGAACGAGGTTTCAAGTCTGCGAAGCCGGGCGGATTCAAATTGAATCGCATGTGAAGTACCATGTTCATGTATCCGGCCGGCACGGGATGAGCTGTTGGCGGGATCATCCGTTGGTCCCGATGAACCACCGGATGACATCCACCGGAGGGCGTTTGCGTTTCGGTGAGAACGGCCACCACTGCTTGCATGGTGACTGAGGGAGGCATCTTCGAACAACCGCGCTTCGTAATCCGCTTCATCAGGGTCATCTTCACTTTCCGTATCCTTTAAAAACAGGGCAGCCATGGATCCGTCGGTCATCTTGTTGGAGAGGTAGGCGATCCGGTCGCCGTCGGGCGAGAAAGCCGGGTGAAAGTTGAAGAAACCGTCTTCTTCGATCCAGGTCCGGTTTTCGGGAGCTGTCTCTCGTTCTTCGGCAAAGCGGGTATATTGATCGGTTAATGCATCAATCCAGTCATTGAATACATCGCGGCCGTCGATACCGGTAGCATTTTTTATGGCTTTGCGGACATCATAAACCCCGCTGTCGCTGAACGCCCTGGTGATATCGGCGATGGCCTGTTCTCCAAACCGGTCGGCAAGGTACCGGGTAAAGGCAAAGCCCTGATTATAGATCAGCTCCCGCTCCAGAGAAGTTTTGGAGCTGAAGGTGCCCATCTTTTCCAGGCTGTGGTAGGTACCGTCGAGAATCCGGGTCCGCAGCAGCATATCCCGGTGGGTGTCCCAGTCGTCGTAGTAAATTTCTTCGCGCATATACTGGGCCGTACCTTCAGCCAGCCATGCAGGCATGCTTATTCCGGAAAACGGATAGGAGATGATGCCGTTGGGGAAGCCATACAGTACATCAGGACGGCGCACCTCTTCGTAGGAGAGCCACTGCAGGTAACTTGCCGGATGACGTCTGCTCTGTTTCATGGAGGCCTGGAGCTGCACGATATGTGTGAATTCATGGGTGATGACATTCCGCAGCCAGTTGTGCGTCCCGCGGAGGGGGGTGTCCAGCGAAGGGAGCCAGATTTCAATTTTGTTGTCGTAAAAAAAGGCCGCTCCGTTGGAGTAGTCCAGGCGATCGATCAGGACGATATTGACTTTATGGTCAGGTTCATGCCCGTACAGTTCGGTAACCGGTTCGTGGATCTCTTCCGCAATCCGTGAAATGACCTGGGCCGGACGGCTGTTGCCTTCCTGGAAGTGCACCAGAAAATGATCGCTTTCTATGGTATACCAATCCAGGTGGTGGTACGGGTAGTCATAGAATGCCGGATTACGCTGCGCCTGCAGCTCCGGTGGAGCGATCATTGAACCGGCAGCAAGCAGCAACAGCAGGCTGAAAAGAGAAGAGATATGTGCCCGGTGTGCTTTCATCAATGGGTGACCACGATTTTTATCATTTTGGTTTCGGAATTACGCCCATTGTTAGCCCGGATACGTGCAAAATAGATCCCGTTTCCCCACGAGGAGGTATTCAGCCTGATCTCCTGCGGATGTCGCCCGGACGACTCGGTCTGTTTTTCGAAGACGATCGATCCTGAGGGGTTGATGATGGTGATATCGATACGGGCCTGTTCCGAGGTTTCAAACCGGACGTGGGTATGGTCATCGGCCGGATTGGGCCAGTTGTAGGTCTCCCGTTCATTCAGGATGCCGAAGTCGGGGGATATCCGAGACAGGGATTCGGCATTGATTCCCACTTTATTGCCCGGTTGGGGGCCATAGATACGCCCCCATGCCACATCACCCAGTTGCGGAAGCTCCCAGCCCCTGACTTCACCGGCCGGAGTGATTGCAAAAAGATGGCTGTCGGCAATGAGCATGGGTAAAACCAAAGGGGGCCGGCTGTTGTGGGGCCGGTTTTCATCAATAGAACCCGCAAATAACGGAAAGTCTTCTATGGGATTCATATTCCGGTCATAGGCATGGATGGTCATCGAAAGACTGTCCACTGAGGCGACAATAAGCTCGCTGCGGTCGTCACCGGTGATATCGGCAAGGAGCGGAGAACCAACAAACCGTCTTCCCTGAGGAGCCTGCAGAGGGAAAAAGTCGAGAAGTCCGCCGTCCCGGTTAAAGCCCAGTACCGTGTTGTCGCCCTGGTTTGTGACAATGATGTCCAGGGTCTCGTCGCCGGACCAGTCGCCAAAAGCGGGCCAGGAGATGGGGGTTTCTTCCAGAATGGTATAAACCTGCCACGGATCGCTATTGCGCTGGTCTGCAATGGTGATCCGTTCGTCGGTGATGAGAAAAAAGGAAGGGTTGCTTTCACCGCTGAAGCGCAGATTACCGGTGTATTTGCGGTGTGACTCACGCTCTTCCGGGGACAGGTCGTAATGAAATGAGCCGTCGGAGAGTTCCAGCCGGTCTGCTTCCAGTGTGGCTGTGAGGCCGTCAACTTCACCACTGCGCTGGAAAGGGGTACCGTCTTCCCGGGCTAGAATGGTACCGTCAAAATCAATGAGTACAGAGGTGTGGTCAAGGTGCAGCGTGCCGTCACTGTCATGGCTGACCAGGCCGGGTCCGGCCGGCAGGTCTTCCAGAATCCAGTTTTGTGTCCATTCATTGTTGCCATATGACCAGGAAACGACATCCTGACGATCGGTATTACCGGCTGTACGTATCTGGCCGGTGATCAGGGTACCATTCCGGATAAGAGGGGACGAGGGCTCCGGATGTTCCAGAAGTTCATAGGTTTCGTCACTCCGGGAGAGAGGAAGGGTATAAAAGCCACGGGCTGTCGGGATCAAAATCAGATCATCATCCGTCCACTGTTGTCCGGATCCGTGTGATCCACTGCTGCCGGCTGAATAACCGGAAGCGTTGCGGGACCGGATGTTGCCGGAACGAAGGCTGGTATCATCGGATGGCAGCCGGACAATCTCGGGACCTGGTGGGTAGCCGGATGCATCGGGACCGAAACCGATCGGCTCCGGAAGCGGGGGAAGCGACGGGTTGAGCGGCTGTGCGAAGGTTCCACCAAGTGAGCGGGCATAAAAATGGGCAACAGGACTTCTATCAGAAAAATCATAAAACTCGAAATAGGAGGAGCTTCCGGTGTTGCTTTCATTGGAAGGCCGGGTGTCCGGACCGAAACGGTTTTCATAGACAATCAGACTGTCACCTGTGGGAGTGATTACCGTGAAGTCGTTGCCTTCCCACCAGAAGTCAAAAGCGTGCCCGTTGGTAAAGCGATTCTGTTCCGGCCCAGGTGGACGGCCGATATCCCGGGCACCGTCGGCCTCCATCAATTGCACACCCCGCCGGTCGGAGTTGGCGTTGATTCGGTTGTCATCAATATTCCTGCGAATCACCGCTTCATCGATATGCCAAATAAGTATGCCGCCGTTCAAAATTCGCGCCACCCTGGTACCGGATGCATCATCTTCTACGATATCCGGACCACCCGGAAGGCTCCAGTCGAAATTGCTGACATTGACCACAACACCTCGCAGCTCTTCGGGGTATTCCGAAACATCAAAGGGATCAAAGCGATCATCATCCGGTTCAATATGATGGGTTCTGTAGTGTCCGTCCGGTGTGCGAACAGTAATCTCGAGCGGTTCGTTGGAGGGGTTTCGATGGCGGTTTTCCACCAAAAAATATTCGTCGGCGGAGATGGCGTGGCGGGCAATACTGCGGGATTCCTTAAGGGATACGGCCGGAAGGCGGATGGGTTCTCCGGTATCAAGTCTTATATCGAAAGGCTGTTCCCAGCCCAGGTGTATTTTTTCCCAGGCTGACGGTTCGGGGGGGAACAGTCCCAGATAAGAAAAGATGGAGGCTCCGTCCATGAGCCCGAATCTTCCGATCGCCGAAGCACCGGTTTCGGTATTGAACAGATCGGGAAGTCCGATAAAACTGCCGATGTTGGCGGCGATAAGTCCGTTAATGGAGAGTTGGAGAACATACTGCTCACCCGTGATATCCTCACCCGGCCGGGATTGGGTTTGAGGAAGCAGTGCGGTGTTGGTCACACGGATGTTGGGGGCACCGATATCAAAGCCATCAAAACCGGGATCATCCAGCAGACGCTGGAGCGAGCCGGTACCGAGGAAAACCGAGGGTATATCCTGGGGTGTTTTATCCAGACTCGTTCCCATGAGTTCGATATTTCTTCCTGATCCGGCGTGAAATACAACGAACATGGTCCGGTCCTGGTTATACCCGGAGAGATCGGGAAGATCGAGATTACCCGCATTTGTCCAGGCATCCCGGGCCAGTTCGGCCAGTTTGTAGTTTTCTTCATCGGTCTCTCCGGTGGGAGCGTAGGCGCTCATGGGCCGGTCAAGATGTATGACATCGGGCAAGACCTCATAGCGAATGTCGAGCCGGCCATCCGAGACGGTGTGAAAATAATTTTTTGCAAACTCCAGGTGTGCTTCAAAATAGTCCTGGTTATGCGGAAGGGGATCGATGATGATGTCATCCCGGTGAAGAAACGGGAGATCGAAGCTGCCATTCCCGGTGGTAAAACGATTATCCTCTTCCTGGAAAGCAACCATGACGGCCAGAATCCGAATCGTACCCGTTGTCCTTGTACCCTGGAAAGTTTCTGAGGCGGTATAATGGGATACCGGCAGCATCAGGTCGGCTTGCGGGAAAGCCGGCTCAGGATAAGAGAGAAGCAGGATTCCGAACAAGAGTAACGGATTCCAGCTTCTCTTTACGTTGTGAAGCATTCTAATGGTTGCGTATGGCTATGGAAAGAAGAGGGGGTTAAAATAGTACAGATGCCGTAAAGCGCAAAGTATTTGCCAGCGGGTGCTCTTCTTCAAGGGTGTAGATATAGCTGAAGTCGACACCGAAAATGTTGTAGCGAATACCGGCACCAAACGTCAGGAACTCCCGGGCGCCATTGTTGGGTGACTCGTAAAAATAGCCGGCTCTCAATGCGAAAAGATTGTCATACCAGTACTCAAGGCCGGTTCCGATCATGATTTGTTCCGAGAGGGGCACTTCAACCGTGCCGTCACCGTCGGGCCGGGTGAAGGTATCCCATGAACGGAACAGGGCTTCCACGGGATTCATGGCGACACCGTCCTCATCATTGCGTGCCATAATCTTGGAATAGTCATTGCTCAGGGTAATGGTGTTGAATCCGTCCCGGTCCAGATCCATTTTGTAGGCCCATCCGACCCGCAACAGTGTGGGGAGCGGATCTTTTTGCGCCTCATCGGTATACTGGATGGAGGGGCCGAGGTTGGAGAGGTTCATCCCGGCACGGAATTGAGCCTCCCGATCGCCGATCATGAAGGGGTTGGATCGATAGAGCGTGGCAAGGTCGACACCTACACTGGTACCGTTCCGGGCGGTCTGTTCGCCTACTCTTGTTCCTGAAGGGACAAGATTACTGTAAATGAATCGCATACCCGTACCAATGGCAATATTCTCATTCAACTTGAAGCCGTAGGATAAACCACCCGCCACTTCGTAGCTTGAAAAGGACCCGAGCGAGTTGCCCTGGGCATCGGTCCGTTCCTGCTCTCCGAGATTGAGGAAAGTAATATGAGCGCCGATGGTTCCTATGCCATCCACATAGTACCGTCCCGCAAGATAGTCATAGAACATATCAACGTTAAAGTTGGGCAGCCAGTCGGCGTGAGTCAGACTCACTTCGTTACCTTCCTGGAAAGCGAGGCCGGCCGGATTCCAGAATATCGCGGAAGCATTATCCGCGATAGCAACACCGGAGTTACCCATTCCGGCAGTGCGGGAGTCGGGTTCGATTTGCAGGAAAGGCACGGCTGTAATTCCGACCTGGGCATGAGACAAACCCGCTGAAACCAGCGTGAACAGTGCGATAGCTGATATGGAGAGATATTTTTTGTAATTCATGGTATGCTGATGCTCTTGTTTGGGAGTATTGTTAAATAACGTGAAAATCATCGTAAAATGACAAGTCGTTCTATCTTGTCTTTGGTTTGACGGCCTTGTTCGGTTTCGGTCCGGACCTGTACGTGATAAAGATACGTACCGGTTGCCAGACGGTCATAATCATCATCACGACCTTGCCAGTCAATCCGAACCATATTTCCAGCCGGAATATATTGCTCCCTGCGGATAGTTTTTACGGGTCTACCATTTAACGTATAAACCCGGATTATAATATCCATGGGACTATTCGGCTGGTTATGTTCGAAGATGAAATGGGTGAAGTTATGCATGGGGTTGGGGTAGTTGTACACATTTCTGATGTGAAGATCCTGGCCGTCCAGTACCTGAAATGTGATTTCGGATTCGCCCATATTGTTAAATACATCCCATGCGCGGATACGAAGCCGGTAATGGCCTTCTTCAAGTCCACTGAGTGGATACTCGATACGCCCGCTGGTAAAGTCATCCAGGTTGCTTTGATAAAACTCGTTAAGCGAAATCATCTTCCGGTTGGAGGCATCGTCACGATCTTCGATGATGGCTACGATCTCGTGACCGACACCGGCTCCGGTAGTGTTGATGCCGGAGTCATCCGACAGTAAAACGATCAGCTCCGGGGCGTCATTGACTATTCCACCATCGGTAAACATCTCGTCATTCATATAGATCTCAATATCCGGACCGGTTCCATCATCCTGCGCATCCGGATTGCGGCCTGTGATTCGGAAACCGGAGTTGGCGCCCACTGCATCGATGTCCCGCTCTTGTGCATACACCTGGATCCTGCCGGGATTGGGTGAGTAGGAGACATCTTTCGGAATGATGAAATTACTGCTGAATTCCCCTCCGGAAACCGAAACCCTGCCGCTGAACAGCGCATCTGTCTGGATGAAATAACCGCAATCATCTAACCAGCAGTTGCCCGCTTCAACCCAATCCCGATCAGGGTATCTGACAAGGCGTTCGGCATCGAAGATTCGTACGTTCGCCTCGCCGTTGAAAGAGGTGTTCATCGATCCGTCGGGGTTGGCTACACGACCGCTGACGGATACCTGATCCAGTGATCTCAGGTCAACCAGGCTGTCCGGGGTTGCTTCTTTCCCATTGATGTGTGTTATGTCAACGTTTAATTCAGGCAGGCCGATTCGCATGGCAGGATCACCCAGAAGGATAAACTTGCGGGCATTGAAGTCCGATCCGACCGGGGTGATTTTGGTTTTGCGAAAGACATCACCAAGTCGCTGCGGGCGTCCGTTGCTGTCGCGGCGGGTCATCTCCCGGGTCAATGCGATATTCAGGCCGAAGTTAAGCGATTCGGGGTTGGGCGAAGTATACACAACCCTGGTGGTAGTGAGGGATGCAACCAGGCCACCGTCGGAGTGAAGCATCATCTTCTCGGCTCCTGAATTGTCCTCCGTATCGTCGAAACGTCCGAATGAGCACGTCGCTGTAACCATGATGCTTTGTCGATCACGGTTTTGCAGCCGGTCGATATCGTCAGAAGTGAAAAGCCGTTGGTCGGTCAGAAACTGCTCCGCTCCGTGTCCTGAAAAATTGAAGACCACTGTTCCGTCGTTGATGCGATCGACCATGGCCTGGGTCGCCTGTGGCACCCGTTGTCCGGCACTGGTGTTTTCAAAGGGATAGGAGATCTGGTAAATCTTTTCCAGGCGAATTCCGGTAGCATTCCGGTCAATGACGTCAGCGGTACCGTCGGCATTCAGGATATGCAGGTCACGGTCATTATTGCGTCCGGCCACATCGTCATCGGCGATGAATGTGAACAGACTTTGCCAGTCCCCGTTGTTGCGGGGATCTTCGTAGGCTTTGATTTTGTCAACCAGGATCCGGGCGTCTTCAGTGGTTTGGATAGGCAGGCGACCCACTCCGATATCCATGAGGTTCCTGGGGATATCTCCGGAAGTGGTTCTCGGCCAGGTGCCTTCATTATCTCCCATAAAACCGAAAAAATCATCACTCCCATAACTGTTAACACGGTGGACCGACTCTTCACTCTGATAGGTGAATACATGATTCTGCATAACGGGAGAACGAATCACCCCTTTATAGTCATAAGTGGTTCCCCCAAAGAAAAGAAGATATTCGGGTCTGCTTTGTCCGGCTTCGGCTCCGCGATCGTATAAATGTTTCACATAGTCGCGCAAAGCGACGAAATCGGGAACCCCGCCACTGAATTCCCGGAATATCTCGGACTGGGTAGTGATGACCGGCGTAAGTCCGTCGCGCTCTTCCCGGTAGTCGGCCAGCCGTTCCGCCTCTTCCATGAACTCCGATGTGGTGATGATGACATAGTCGGGGTAGCCGGAAGGGTTCCGGATATCCTGGTTGGGTATGGCCTCGCCAGGGGCCGGGGTTTTAAAATGAGTACCGGCAAAAAATTGCCGTGAAGGTTCAGAGGAGTGAATGACGATGTGCCGGTTTCCATCCTGGTCTACACGAAGCAGAACCGGCGTAACGGGATCGGTAACATCGAAGACCATGGGTTCCTCATCAAAGCCGGAAAGGCGATAGCGCACCGGACTGCCGTCCCCGTCATCCGGTGGATGAAAGCGGAGACGATGGTTTTGCGCCCTCAGTTCACGGTCGGCCCGGATGCGGATCCAGTTGACCCATCCGCGGGAGTCACTTCGGCTGTTTTCAAAGGTGGTATTGATGGTTATGATATCATTCTCGAGAGAGAATCCGTCGAGGGTGTAATGGCGCTCGCCGACTCTTGCTGAAAGTCCGGTGGCTGAGGTCAGGCTGGGAATGCTGTTTATGGTTAAAGCTGAAAGTCCGGTGAAACCGTTAACCGAAAAGAAGAATCGGGAGTTGACGGTTGACCGGGCTGCCATGGAGACCCGCAGTTCGATGTTCGATCCGCTCAGGAAGCCGGCAAGGGTATCTGTAAATATGGTTTGCGATGCCGAAGAGACCGGATCAAACCCCTGTCCGAACCACTGTGTGCCCGATTTGATTCGCGATTCGGATTTTTCCAGATCTTCTTCCAGCCACCGGAAATCACGGAAGGTGCTCACTTCGCGGGTTGCCGGTCCCGGGGGATCCTGGGCAGAGAGCCGGAGGCCGGCCCCGCTGCCGATCGTCAGAAAGACGTAATTGGTGTTGGAGAAGGGATGAAGCCGGTGTTCAAACTGCTCACTATCGTCATTATACCAGTATCGGTCCGGTCCGTTGGTATAAAACAGTACCCGGTCCTCATCGTCAAAATCGCCGTCCGATTCACCTTCCACTATTATGGGAATCTGTGTGAGCTCCGCCCTCGGTTCACGGTTCATATGGGGAAGCTCATACCCGTCGGTAGTCCAGATCTGGATATGCCGGGGGTCAATACCGGAGAGGTTGATTCCAAGATTTTCAAGATAGTCGGCATCCAGCTGGTAGATGTCGTCTTCAGCGATGGGAATTTTGTACCAGTCACCGGATGCCAGCGGACTTGTGTCTGTTTCGGTGACCTGATGACCCGCTCTGCGCAGTGAAACCGTCTCATCATCTTTAAAGACCCGGATACGAATATGACGGATCACCTGAAAAGTTTCACTCCCCGGTTCATTCTGCCGGGCCATATGAATGATCAGTGGAACAACCATCACTCCCCGGGAATATCCGGGATCGCCGGTTTCAATAATGGGTGTTTGCCGGTCCGCAATCAGATACTGTCCGGGATTATTGGCATAGTGAAGGCGACTGGAATCCACGGTTACCGGCACCACTTCCTGCTCCATCACCCGGTAGCGGGATTCACCATTTTGCCAGGGCATCATCAGATATTCGGGAGACGTAATCGTCAGGCCATGGTTGATGATTTCGTAATCGGTGAATTCATCTGTCTCACTGACAGTACGAAGTTCCTGGGACATCACGGGTGTGATGAATATCAGAAACAGCCAACATGCCGATATGGATGCTATTGACGTATTACGTATTGCCATTGATCGAAATTTGCCAGGTGGTTACTGAAACAACATGAAACCGGGTGAAGATAGCTGATTATTATGAGTCTTGTTGTTGCGCTTTACAGAGGTGAATAGCCGGTAAAGCGTATTAACCGGAAAAAGCCGGTTTTCGTAACCATCAAAGCTATAGGCAATATCAATTAGGTGAAGGGTTCTGTAAAAGTTACATTCGGTAACGATTAATGTCAATGACTGTTTACACGATATCGTGATATTTGTCTGTGGTATAGGGTGTGGAAAGTTTTACATTCGTTCCATTACCATGGCGGAAGCTTCTCCACCTCCTCCGGCGATAGCGGCGCAACCCCGTTTTTTTTCATGCCATCGGAGAGCGTGCAGGAGTGTTACCAGTATACGGGCCCCGGAACAGCCGAGTGGGTGACCGAGACCGACGGCGCCGCCATGGATATTTACACTGTCGGCAGTCAGTTGCAACAGTTTCATATTGGCTAATGTTGATGCCGAAAAGGTCTCGTGAATCTCAAAAAGGTCGATGTCCGTTGTTGCCAGACCGGCACGTTTCAGCGCCTGGGGAATGGCATGAGCCGCGGAGGTGGTGAACCATTTCGGGGCTTGTGCGGTGCTGAACTGACTCATCAAATGAGCCAGGGGAGACAATCCAAGTTCCCCGGCTTTTTTTTCGCTCATCAGCAGCAGTGCTGCGGCACCATCACCGGTTTTGAATGAATTTCCGGCAGTGACCGTGCCATTTTTCTGGTAGGCGGGAGCATGTTCAGAAAACCTGTCGTGGTGCGTCCGGCCGGGGATCTCGTCGCGCTCTATCACTTCGGCGTGACCACTCCGATCCCGGATTTTAACGGAAGCTGTTTCGGCATCGAAGGCCCCCTGGTTCCCGGCTTGTTGCGAGCGGCGGCAGGATTCTATGGCATGATCATCCTGTTCCTGCCGGGACAGGCCGTATGTTTGGGCACACAACTCAGCTGCGTGACCCATATGCTGCTTTTTTACGGGGTCCCGGAGTCCGTCCAATAAAATGCCATCCGATAGTCTGAGATCTCCCATTCTTGTACCAAAGCGGGAATCCATCTGATAATGGGGGACATTGCTCATGCTCTCCATGCCGCCGGCGACCATTACCTCTGCATCGCCACACCCAATCTGCCGTATGGCGTAGCCGATGGCCTTCATGCCGGAAGCACAACCCTGGTTGATCGTAGTGCAGGGGATGGTGTTTTTGAGCCCGGCCTTCAAAGCCGATTGACGGGCGGGGGCCTGACCCGACCCGGCCTGAATAGCCTGACCCATAATTACTTCATCGATGATATCCGGATTCAGGCTGTTGTTTTTGTAAAGGGCACCGATGACGACAGATCCCAGTTCGGGTGCGCTCATGGAGGACAGTTTACCACACAACGACCCAATGGGAGTGCGTATCGCATCAACGACAACAACGCTGTTCATTTTAGTCATGAAAGTTATAAATGAAAATCAGAGGGTATGTCATGTTGTTTCAAAAAAGGGGTGGAGTCCGACTCCAACGGGATGGGGCCGGCGCCGGTTGTTATTTCAGATATCGGACTCGTCCCGCCAGGAGATGAGGCGCCAGTTGGTATTGCTGTCCGCTCTAACCAGTCGGAAACTGGCGGATCCGTCACTGCGGAATGGTGATTCGGAAGGCCTGACCTGTACGGTCAGGTTGAATCTTCGGATTATCTGGGCTTCTGTTTGATCATCATCCACGATTTGCTGGGTGATATTATTCCAGCGCAGTGAAATGTCATAACTTTGTGAGAACATGTTGTAGGTGCTGTTCATCTCTTCCGACCGGCTCCAGGTTACATCCACATTCCGCTCGTCGTCCCGGAACGTAAAGGTGAAATCGGGGTGGATGAGCGGACCGTAGAGAGAGGTGTCCCGCAATTCATAAGCTTTTTCAAATCTTGTATAGAATCCTTCAATCGTCGAAGGATCCCCCAGCAGGTCGGCGATCGGGTCGCCCTCCAGTTCCCCTGGAGCAAACGGATTGATACATCCTGCAAGCAGTGGAAGCAGCAAAAGGAACCAGGCAGGTGAGATTCGGAGGGTCATGGAAAAGATTGGCTCAGGCCGTTGCACAGTGAAGCACTTGAAGCATCGCCATGCAAGGATGATATGCATTTGAATTACCCTGTAATCTAAATTGGCAGGGACTCAAAAGCAACGGGCGACCTGGTTCACTCCGGACATGCAAGTGTTCTGACCGGACTATCGTTGTTAGCGCTGCTGAGAATCCGGCCATCGAAAACAGGGGTGCTGAGTAAAGGGTATCTGGAGACAAAATCGATTTACAGGCTTTCCAGGGCCTTTTGAAGATCCTCTTTAAGATCATCAAGGTCTTCAATGCCGACCGACAACCGTATCAGGGAGTCTTTCAGTCCGGCCTCTTCCCTGACCTCTTTGGGGATGGAGGCATGGGTCATGCTTGCGGGATGACTGATCAGCGACTCTACACCGCCCAGGCTTTCGGCAAGTGTGAAAAGGCTCGTATTGCTCATGAATCTTTGTGCGGTTCCGATATCGTCCTGTTTCAGGCTGAAGGAAACCATCGCACCGAAGTCTTTCATCTGTGACCGGGCGGTTTCATGTCCGGGGTGATCGGTGTGACCGGGATATTTGACATCACCGGTTTTGGGATGATCTTTGAGAAAATCGGCGATCATCCGCGCATTTTCACAGGAGCGCTGTACCCGAAGCGCCAGCGTTTTGATGCCGCGGAGCGCCAGATAGCAATCCATGGGACCGGGAACGGCTCCGGTGGTTTTGGTCTGAAAGGTGAGGTTCTCATAGATTGCATCATGACTGGTGCAAACAGCGCCGCCGATAAGATCCGAATGTCCGCCGAGATACTTGGTTGTGGAATGCACCACGGCATCGGCCCCAAGGTTCAGCGGGAGCTGCAGGGCAGGCGAAGCAAACGTATTGTCTACCACCGTAACGGCATTCCGTTTGCGAGCCTCGTCGGCGGTTGCGGCAATATCCACAATATTGAGAAGAGGATTGGTCGGTGTTTCAATCCATACCATTTTCGTATCCGGGGTAAAACCGGAACGAATGTTTTCGATCGTACTCATATCGACAAAACTGAAGCGGATACCGTATGGTTCGAACACCTCCTTGAACAACCGGTATGAACCTCCATAGATATCATTGGTAGCTATGACATGGTCTCCCGGACGCAGCATCTTCAGCAGTGCATCCATGGCGGCACATCCGGAGGCGAATGCGCATGCATACCGTGCATCCTCCAGTCCGGCCAGCATTTTTTCAAGGGCGGTCCGGGTGGGATTGGTTACCCGGGCATACTCATGGCCTTTGTGGACGTTTGGCGCCTCCTGGGCATAGGTGGATGTAAAAAAAACCGGGGGCATGACGGCACCGGAGGTTTCCTCGGGTTGTTGTCCGGAGTGGATGGTCTTGGTATTGAATTGCATAACTCTTGCAGTGAAATGTGATTAATGGTCAGGGGCGGAAGTAATAAAAAGAAAAGCTCTGCAGAATACTGCAGAGCTTTTGATTACCGGTTTCGGGATTATAATATGGAAGCAGTCCCGGAGCGAGTACTGCGGAGTATATCGTCAATACAGCAAATTATAATCCTGCTCGTTCGCGTGCTTCCTGGGCCTCTTCCTCCATCCCGAGGTTGGTATAGACCCGGAACAGTGAACGCCAGTATTCCACATCGTCGGGGTCCAGCTCTGCTGCTCTCTCATAATAGGGGAGTGCCTCTTCCAGATACTCCCGGGCCGTATTATCATATTCCTCAGCTTGTTCCATATCATCGGCCATGTTACGCAGGCCCTGATAGACGGCAGCCCGGTTCTGGTAAACAATTCCAAGCGTGAAGTGGATATCAGGGTTGTCCGGATTCATATCCAGAGCCGTCATGAGCTCATTTTCGGCATCTTCAGAGAGGGTGAAAGATTGTTCAATCATTCCTTCAACCTCGGATTCGAGGCGCTCTAATTCCGCCAGCTGATCTTGAATATCTTCCTCCGTCGCGCCGGGCTCCTGGGCGATCTGACGTACTTCACGACTTAAATCATAGATTTCGTCCTGCATATCCCGGATTTCATCGTCGATATCCTGCACCAACTGATAAATCTGGGTGGCATATACCAGACGGTATTGCGGATTTTCGGGGTCGCGTTCGATCAACTCACCGACCACTTCCATGGCTTCGTCCGTTTCTCCCAGACGCAGATAGGCATTGGCAATTTCCTGAATGACTTCAATTTCATCGGGAAATTGTTCCCGCGCTTCCTGGAGCACCGCTATGGCTTCGCGGTCACGGTCGGTTTCCATCATGTAATGAGCGAGACGGTAGTAATTAAAAAGATCCCCCCTCTCCATTTCATAAATCACGTGCCGGGTCGTTTCTTCGGCGGCTTCAAGGTCACCCAGCGCGAACTGAACTTCTGCCAGGAGGTTGAAACTCTGGACACTGTCAGGGTTGATGGTTGTGGCGTTGTTGAGATGGTGCCGGGCCAGCTGGAGCGAGTCTTCTTCAGAGCTGAGAATGTCGTCTGTCAGCGGTTCAATACCGGAATTGTGTTCCCAGCCCCACGTTTCAACAATGATTTCCGGAAGGTTTTCCGCTTCATCATTGGAGATTTCCTGCTCATCATAGAGTCTCCTGGCCGTATCAAAATGCTCACGGGCTGTTTCATAGTTTTCCAATCGATCTTCAGGATCTTGTTCGGAAGCCATGGAAGCATAGGCGACGCCCAGATAATAGTACGCGTCCGGGTTATCCGGATTTGCCTCAATAGCATCTTCTGCCGATGCAATAACCTCTTCGTAATCAGCCTGAATCAATGCAAGACGCGCCGACTCGATATTCGGGTCGGTGATCCCGCACGACATCACAAGGAAAAGCATTGCTACAGCAGTCAGGATGTGAGGATAAAATGTCTTTTTCATGTGTTTATATTTTTTTATTTAAGGACACATGTAATGTCCATGACGATTATAATCATGCTCCTGTGTGTCGGGTTGCCGTCATGGACATTTCATCTGTTTTAATGTTACGATTTATAATGTCAGATGGAGTACCATGCAGGAGTTTAATCATGCCCCGGTGTATCCGGGATTGAGTTCCGACATGGATGGTTCACCTGTTTATTCTGTTTGATGGTTGTGACGACTGTTAGAACCGAAGATCGGGAGTCCACGCTACGACGGGTATGGGTCGTCGATGACCGGACTCCTGTTACACCTGTTTTAATAGTAATGTCTAAGTACATTCACCTTAAAGTAAGAATAGCTTGAAGTATCCGCAACCGGAGCCTGAGGTTGCCATATTCCGATCATTAACATACTTTGGTTTTGATTACCAGTAAGATAAGACGGCTGCCGTTTGCCGGCATACACGTTCAACAAAAAGTTTTATTGCCCGTTAAGTCGGTAGCCCGGAACTGTAAACCCAATATGATATATGTCTAAAAAAGCTGTTACCACATCACGAGCGCCGGCGGCCATCGGTCCGTATCAGCAAGCCGTGATATACGATAATCTGATTTTTTGCTCGGGACAAATTGCACTGGACCCCGCCAGCGGTGAACTTGTTGAAGGGGATATCACCGCGCAAACAGAACAGGCTATGAAAAACCTGGGAGAGATACTCAATGAAGCCGGTTCTCATTGGGATAACGTACTGAAATGCACCATCTATCTGGCCGACATGGCGGACTTTGCCAAAGTGAACCGGATTTACGGTTCCTATTTCCCTGAAAACCCGCCGGCACGCGAGGCGGTAGCGGTTAAGACACTGCCCAAAGAAGCCCTGGTTGAGATCAGTTGCATGGCACACCGGTGATCGCTGCCCGGATTATGGCCGGCACCGACTCGTCTTGTTCGCTGGATGTCAGTTACCGGCTAACCCGGTGAATGTTTTTTCGGTGGTGTTGCCGGCCCGATCGGATAACCGTACTTTTATGTCATTCTCTTCCCGGGGAGTGAATCCGGGGCGATGATAACGGAGCAGTTGTTTTTCCGGATCGTATTCGGCGATCCCCCGTTTGCCATTCACAATAAACTTTGCTGACTCGTGGTCAATACCCGACTTGTCGTCTTCCACGGAGACCGTGATGTAGTATTGACGGTTGTGCCGCCACATGCCGATTTCAGGATCTTTAATCTCCGGTCCGACGGAATCGGCTCTCACAGTGTAAACTCCGGCAGCCGGTAGCGAACCAACAAGAATGTTTTTGTCCGGATCACGGTATGAAGAGACATATCTGAGGTCACCGGTTCGGGGGTGAATCCTGTAGAGGGCGAGTCCGGGTTTATCACGAAGCTTTTCATCCAACAGGATTCGCAACGTGGCGGGGCGCCGGAAGGGTTCAATGTCGGGAAAAATCGTGATACCGGGATAGCTGCCTGCAACACCTATGGAAACGGGCTCGTAGAACGCGTCAGCCGGGAAATAGAGCGACATACGCATGTTTTCGTGATAGATGGAGACGGGATGATCCGGCGATATACGATATAACGTCCAGCTCTTTCCACCATGAAGCAGCTCCTTGCGTGTGGCAATGGAGAGGGGGATGCCATGATCCGTAGTCGAATAATGTATCGCCTCGTCGGCAAAGGATCCCAGCGGTCGTATCGTTAAGCGGCGGGTGCCGGGGTTGTCGGCGGCAGGTTGTTCCGGACCGGCCGGCCTGACCCAGTTCTTGTGCCAGTCCAAATGATCCGGAACGGTTCCGGGGGAGTCCGGATTTCGGGCAGATGCTGATACTTCCGGTGGAGTTCTGTAACCGGGTGGGGTATTCATACGAACAACCGGTTCGCCATCGGATTCACTTACACGCAATCGCAGATATGCTTTGGATTGGTTGCCAAAAAAATCGGAGGCTTCAATTCGCAGGTCATGGGTTCCGGATGGAAGGTTCAACCGCCCGTTGTGTCCCGTATCCTGATAAAATGAGAGCGTATTTCCCTCTCTTACATAAAGGCGCTGGAGTCCTTTACGCTCTTTTTCAAGTATGGAAAATACCCTGTCGAGAAACATTTGCCGGGTTTCGCTATAGGCGAAACTGTCGACCCGGGAGTGAAAGTGCCGCTCGTCGTTAACATACAACTGCAGTTCATAGACAGCGTGCACATTGTTGGACGCATTGGCGCGATCAAATACATCGACTGCCAGGCCGACCTCCCCGGTTACATCCACGGTCCCGAAATGATATGCTCCCCCGCTCCGGGATGGGCGTGTTCTGTAAATTCCCGTTCTTCCGTTGATTTTACTGTCGGCAGAGAGCGGCTCGATCGCCAGCTCGGAAAATTGCGGGGGGATGGTGTCATCAATTTGCAGTCCGGCCAGCAGTGGGTTGAAGGGTCGGCCGCCGGGTGTTCGCAACTCGAAATGGAGGTGGGGTGGACCCACACCGGTCGAGCCGGTCCAGCCGATCTGCTGGCCGCGACGAAACCGAATATCAAACTCTTCCATATTCCGGTCAAACTCGAAACGGTAGTCTGTCATGCGCAAGGAGTCAACGACACTGCGTATTCGGGGATGAAAGTCCTTAAGGTGTGCATAAAGGGAGATGGTGCCGTCATCATGTCGCAGGTAGATAACATTGCCATAGCCTGCAGGACCTACTCCAATCCGTTCCAGGATGCCGTCGCGTGCGGCAAAGACGGCATAGCCTTCATGTCCCCAGGTGCCGATGTCCATGGCGGCATGAAAATGGGATGCTCTGGTTTCTCCGAATGAAGATGACATATAGTAGCTTGCATTCGTTGGCCAGGCATACTGAATATCATCGTGCAGAAATGCCGGCCGGGATTGTGCTGTGGCCCGGGGTGCCTCATACAGAACTTGACAAAGGGATCCTGCGAGAATGAGGGAAGTCAGAATCAGGTTATTGGAGAACAGGTAGTAGCGAATCATTCCGGAATCGAGCAGTTTTAGTGGTCAGACGGGTGTAATTTGATTTTTTTGAGGGGATCAGTTTTGATGAACGATTTCGACATCCAGTGTAATGAGTCCCGATTCAAGGCTGGCGTGCAGAATATCACCATGATTGAGTTTTCCAACCCCTTCGGGGGTGCCTGTGAAGATCATGTCTCCCGGCATAAGCGTCACATATTGAGAGAGGGTGGCGACGAGCTCTCTGATCGGAAACTGCATCAAAGAAGTATCTCCGTTTTGGCGTCTTTCGCCATTTACATCAAGAGTGAATAAAAGTCCGGCCGGGTCTGAGATCTGATCGGCGGCAACAAACGCACTTACAGGAGCAAAGGTGTCGAGTCCTTTGGCAAGAAACCACGGATGAGATTTTTCTTTGAGCTGTTGCTGGATATCACGGGCGGTGACATCGATCCCCAGTCCATACCCGGCAATCCATTCCGGTGCCTCTGCGGGAGTTATGTCCTTTCCTCTTGCCCCGATTGCCACCACAACCTCGGCCTCGTAATGCGGGTTTTTGACGAACGGGGGGATATGTACCGTTCCATCAAAAGTCAGGCTGCCGGCGGGCTTGGTGAATATGACAGGCCGGGAGGGGACCGGGTTGTTCAGTTCCCTGGCATGAGCGGCATAATTTCTACCAATACCGTAAATGGTGCCGGCCTGCAGGCCGGAGAGTCCCGGAAGCATTGCGGAGGTCATAATGGAGATGGTCCGGTTATATAATCATTCTTGAAGATCCTGATTTGATGCTGATCCCAGGCTAATATTGGCAAAAAAAAAGCTCTTATGCTGTAAAAAACACAAGAGCTTCAAAAGTTTTTCTAACGACTGACTCAGTTGGCTTCTACCGATACCGTTTTCCGTTCGCCACGTCCGGTCCGGAACGACACGATGCCGTCGGCGGTGGCAAAAAGGGTGTCATCCTTGCCGATTCCGACATTGGTGCCCGGGTGAAACTTGGTGCCACGCTGCCGGATCAGGATGTTTCCTGCACGGACGGTTTCACCTCCGAAGCGTTTTACACCGAGTCGTTTGGATTCGGAGTCGCGACCGTTCTTGGTTGAGCCGCCACCTTTTTTATGTGCCATGGTTCTGTAAGATTAAGCGGTTATTTTTTCAATTAAAAGCCGGGTCAAATGGCGCCTGTGACCACGTCTTACCTGATAGCCTTTGCGACGCTTTTTCTTGAAAACGATAAGCTTGTCGCCTTTAACGTGATCAACGACTTTTGCGTTTACTTTGGCTTTTTCAAGGGTGGGTGTGCCGACTTTGACTTTTCCTTTGCCATCGGAAGTCAGCAGAACTTTGTCGAGGCTGATTTTTTTATCGGCTTCGGCTTTCTGCTTATCCACATAAATGACATCGTTTTCGGCTACTTTATACTGATGCCCACTGATTTCAACAATCGCGTACATGTTGTCCGGTTTAAAAAAGTGATCAAAACTGATTTTCTATAAGAAAACAAAGATAATATTTTTCGTTGAATGATAAAAGAAAAAAAGGTGACAAGGTTACATTTGAATTAAACGGGAAGTGATGTAATTTTGCCGGGAAGGCAATAAATACATCATAATAATTAATACGATATGGCGGCACAATGGGGCACTTCAACAAGTGGAAACAGGGAAAACGATCTTCCTGATCTTCATAAGCAGGCATTTCTGATAAAAAATCACAAACGTCTGCAGCACGACGGTGGACGGGCATGGATCAAAGATGGTCAGCTCCACGAAGCAGTCAGGGGTGCAAACTATCGGATTGAGCGCGGTAAACCGTTATCGGAGCGATTACAGAATACCGGACAGGCTGTTCTGGAGCAGCGTGCCGGAAAGTTGATTCAGAGTACAGACTCCCACCGAAAACTGTGATCGTTGCAATTCGGATGCTGCCGACGTCAAGATCGGAACCTCAATTGCGGGTTTTATTCGAATTGTGTTTGTAGATGCCGGTGCGGTTCACATGCCCCACATATTTACCCAATACCCGCACCTCCTCAAATACATCGGGCTCAACCGTGATATTTTCGTACTCCTTGTTGGCCGGCTTAAGCTGCAGGCCGTTCTTGTCATAGAAAATGTGTTTGAGTGAGGTCTCCCCGTTATAGAGTACGGCGCCGATATCTCCGTTCTTGATGTCGTCATCTATCAGAAGGACAAAATCCCCATCCTCGATATCGGCGTCCTTCATGCTTGAACCCGATACCCTGAGGGCGAACATCCTGTCCAGATTCGGAAACAGAAAATCCAGGGTTATTGCGCCAAGATCGGCCTCTACCGCTTCCTGCAGGGAACCGGCGGCAATGAGTCCGCGTACCGGAATGCCGGTTTGGCGGGATGTGGAACCCTGGTCGAATTCCGGCGCCAGGTCGTACTCCTCATCTTCAGTTTTTACAAGAATCCTTTTTCTGACAAGAGCCTGCAGATTCTGGGTGACGCTGTTCGGCGACTTGTAACCGAACTTGTCGGCAATTTCACGATATGTGGGCCAGATATCGTACTCCTGTTTATAGGAGACGATGTAGTCTAAAAACTGTTTCTGCTTCCGGGTAAGTTGGCTGTTATCCATGACGAATCATTAGGATGTGTATAATATATGTGCATTATACGATAAAATTTGGAACGGTGCAACCATCAGGGTTATCGAATCTGTATGCGAATATCTTTAAATATTATTTGAAATACTGTTCGACAACATGTAAAATAGTTCGGAGTATATTTTCATGAAATAATGATTTGACAGGAAGTTATTGATAAAGAATATTAAAGGAGCAATTCATGGCCAAAAGCAAGGTAAAGCAAGGTGGACCGCCGGCAAATTCACAATCCGAACTGGTTAACCCTCCGGAGGATATCGTCAAAAAGGCAAATATCAAAGACTACGACACCCTTTATAAAAAGTCGATTGAGGATCCGGAATCATTCTGGGCCGACGAGGCCAAAAAACTGCATTGGTTTAAAAAGTGGAAAAAGGTGATCGATGACGAAGAAAAACCGTTTTACAAATGGTTTACAGGCGGCCAGATCAATGTAGTCAGCAATGCGATTGATCGTCATCTGAAATCATGGCGTCGAAACAAACTTGCCCTTATCTGGGAAGGAGAACCTGGAGATGTGAAGACCATGTCATACCATGCCCTGGATCGGGAGGTCTCCAAGTTTGCCAATATCCTGAAGAGCATGGGAGTGACGAAAGGCGAGATTGTCACCATTTACATGCCGCAGATTCCTGAACTGGCCATTGCCATGCTTGCCTGTGCCAAGGTCGGAGCCGCTCACAGCGTGGTTTATGGCGGCTTCAGTGTGGAAGCGCTGGCCTCGCGCATCGATGACTCCGGCAGTCGCGTGCTGGTCACGGCTGACGGCGGATGGCGCCGGGGCAAGATCACCGACCTTAAGGGCATTGCCAATGATGCCATGAAGCGTTCCCCGACCGTGGAGGTCTGTATAACGGTAAAGCGGACCGGACACGAAGTGTATATGGAAAACGACCGGGATTTCTGGCTGCATGACCTGCAGGGGCTGCCTATCGCCAGTCCGGTTTGCCAGACGGAAGTGATGGATGCCGAAGATATGCTGTTTATTCTCTATACCTCGGGAACCACAGGCAAACCCAAAGGCCTGCTCCATACACACGGAGGGTATTCCGTCTTCACATCCACAACCCACCGCTATGTATTCGATATCAAGGATGAGGACCGATGGTGGTGCGCCGCCGATCCCGGCTGGATAACCGGTCACAGTTATATGATTTATGCCCCGCTGATCAACGGTACCACGGTGATGATGTATGAAGGGGCGCCGAACCATCCTTATCCCAACCGATGGTGGAGCATGGTTGAGAAGTACGGGATCAATATCCTGTATACATCTCCGACAGCAATTCGCGGTTTGATGCGATTTGGTGAACAATGGCCGAAAAGACACGATCTGAGTTCGCTTCGTTTGCTCGGCTCGGTGGGCGAACCCATCAATCCCGAAGCATGGAAATGGTATCACCGCGTCATCGGTAATGGAAACTGCCCTATTATGGATACCTGGTGGCAGACCGAAACCGGCGGATTTATGATCACGCCACTGCCGATCACCCCGCTGAAGCCGGGCTCGGCGACAAAACCTTTTTTCGGAGTGGAAATCGCAATAGTGGATGAAGAGGGTAAGGAGGTGAAGGCCGGTGAAGAGGGCCGGCTGGTTATTAAAAAACCCTGGCCCGGAATGGCAAGGACCATCTTCGGTGATGCGGACCGTTATGTCGAAACCTACTGGAAAGAGTTTGAAAAGCAAGGCTGGTACAAGGCCGGCGATTCGGCGCGTATGGATAAGGACGGCTATATCTGGATTATCGGCAGAATTGACGATGTCATAAAAGTCAGCGGATATCGGCTGGGTACGGCTGAGGTGGAAAGTGCACTGGTGAGTCATCCTGCTGTTTCCGAAGCCGCTGCCATAGCTCTTCCCCACGAGGTTAAAGGAAATGCGATCTATACCTATGTCATCCTCAAAGAGGGGATGAAAGGCGGCAAGGATCTGGAAGAAGAGCTTCGGGGCCATGTAAGTGCTGAGATCGGCCCCATAGCCAGGCCGGAAACGGTCAAGTTTCTGGACTCGCTTCCCAAAACCCGCAGCGGCAAGATTATGCGCCGGGTGCTCAAATCACGGGCGTTGGGTGTTGATGAAGGAGACCTGTCCACGCTTGAAGAGTAGGAAACCTGCTATCTTTTTTCTTTGTCGGCAGCTCCTTTCAGCCTGCGGGGATTGATCGTAAATACGGCGTTTTCGACGTGCCGAACAACATTGGATGCGGTGCTTCCAAGACGGAGGTACTCCAGTCCGGTACGTCCGATCGTGGCCATTACAATCAGATTGTATTCCCCTTTATGGGCAATTTTGGTGATTTTTTCGTGAATGGACCTTTGGGTGGAAACCACATCGGTCTTGACCTTGTCACGCATATCGTCAAAACGTTCATCTATCAGTTCACGCATCTGCTTTTTCTTGGTGTCTGTAGCGGACTGGATTTGGGGAATGCTTCCGAACTGCTCGAATGAGACGACATGGACGATGTCGAGTTCTGCACCGGTAGCCGAGGCGATGCTGCGGGCAAATGGAACTGCCTTTAGCGAGTAATCGGAGAAGTCGGTGGTAAGCAGTATTTTTTTCAACGGTTTGACATGTGACGCTTCTTCCACGACCAGGACCGGTACAGGAGCAAAACGGATTACCTTTTCGGCTACAGAACCCATGATCAACCGGGAGAAACCGGTTCGGCCGTGAGTGGTCATGACGACAAGGTCGAAGCTTCCGGCTGCTTCTATGATGGCCTCCGACGGGTTGCCCACATGAACCATGGCGGAGTTCAAATACCGGGCATCTACCCACCTGGCGGCGGCGTCGTCGAGCTTTTTCACCAGTTTTTTTTCCAGATCCTCATAGTCACCGGTAAGCTTCTGGTTGGATGGTATGTCCATTTCACTCATTTCGCTCATGGAGATGTAAGAGTGAAACGGGGTAATGGCACCATCAAAACTTTCGGCAAATACCGAGGCGGCTTCAAATGCCTTGTAACTCAGGTCTGAAAAATCAATCGGGACTAAAATATTGGCGTTTTTCATCGTAACCTCCTTTTAAAGAATCGCTGTGTTTTTAAATAATAAATATGTGTGACGGCTGACTCCGATAGTCAGGGTTGCCGGTCACGGTTTTCCCGGATTTACACTTAAGACGGCGGTTTTTACATGTCTCATTACACTGGAAGACGTACTCCCCAGCATCATGTAATCCAGCCCAGTCCGGCCGATCGTGGCCATGACCACGAGGTTGTATGCACGTGATTTCGTCAGTACGGCCAACTCTTCATGTACAGCTTTGTCGGAAAAGATGACTTCGGTTTGAACCTGGTCTCCCAGGTCGCCGAGATATTTTTCGGCCAAAGACTGCAGTTTCTGTTTTCGTTCGCTGCTGTCATGTTGTGCCTGAGCCAGGGTATCGAATTGTTCATAACTGACGATATGTATAAGATCAATGACGGCACCGGTAGCTTCGGCAAACTCGGCCGCCGGCTCAAAGGCATATATCGAATTGTCGGAGAAGTCGGTGGTCAGAAGAATGCGTTCAAGGGGAATCAGCCGGCTTTGCTCTTCAAGAACAAGGACCGGTTTTTCACAAGTACGCAGCACCTTCTCACATATGGAACCGAGGATCAGTCGCGAAAATCCGGTGCGCCCGTGACTGCTCATGATGATCAGGTCAAAGTCCAATGACGCTTCGCAAATTGCTCTTGCAGCATTGCCGATCTTGATGAGCGGCTCACCCCGATATTTTTCATCAATATGTTTTTTGGAAAGCTCCTCAAGCCGTTGATACAAGGACTTTTCCAGTGTACGAAGATCGGCTTCCGGACTGGTTTCGCCCATGTAATAGAAACCGTCAAGTTCGCTGACCTGCATATAGGCATGAAAGGGCGATACGGTACCACCGAACAGTTTGGCTAAATAAACCGCATTTGGAAAGGCCAGCATACTGAGTTCGGAAAAGTCGGTGGGGACGAGTATCCGTGGATTTTTCATGATATGCTCCTGTTGATGGGTGTGATATACTGAAATGTAGGTAATCCTCATTTCAGTGACAACAGCTACAGTTCAGTCACAACAGCTACAGTGCTGAGCTGCAGGTAGTGTTAGAAGTTAATACCGACTTGAAACTCATAGAGCAACGAATGGTGGGTACTTCCGGAAATTGTTGTCTGTATGGGTCCTATGACCGTATTCCATCCAATGACCGCTCCCCATCCCCACCGTGGAAAAGTATCCAGAATGGAAAGGTCAATCCGGTCATAAGTATTGCCCATATTCATGCCGGCTGTTGCGTAAAGATTGTTGTGAAACCGGTATTGT
>SLOL01000112.1 GCA_007132495.1 Balneolales bacterium | reverse complement strand
TCTTCATCAAAAAGGACCGTGTTGAGGGTCAGATACGCTTTCACACCCTGGTCACGGCATCGCCCGACAATTCCCGGCAAGTCGGACAACGTGAAATTATTCCGCGACCGGACCCGCATGTTGAGCTGATCCACCCCGAAATAGACGGCATCCGTGCCGGCAGTGATCGCGGCCGTCAGCGACTCCCACGAACCCACCGGAGCCATGATTTCACTTTTTTGCGACATTATTCAAACAGGGAGAAATAATTATGAGTCGATGCCCTTCTGCCGGTATAAGAGCGGCACAAGACAAACGACACAAGATATCACATTATTTCAATATTCGCCTTGCCTGCGTAACATACCCGACGACCTCCATCTCATAGTCGGTGTAGCTCCGATAGTCTCCGCGCAACCAGAGCAGAACGCGATCACCGCCCTCTGAAACAATGACCGGCCGGATATTATCGGACTCCGAATGTTCGGTCACCTGTTCCCAGCTCCAGGACGCTCCCATGTCACCGGTCATACCCTGGAAGATTTCATATTGCTGCTCTCCGGTAGCCTGACTGATCAGCGGTTCGCCGGTCACCGGATCGACATCGGCCGAGATATATACCATATCCGGGTCATCGGGATTGAGTGTGATCAGGCCGGTGTACTCATCCTCTCCGGCATAAAGGCGGGTTCCGGCATAGGCAATCTCATGATCGATCCATTCTGTGCCATCCCACCGGGCGTACCGGTACCGGTGGTCAAATCCGCCCTGGCCCCGCCGGATCCGGTCTTTGGTCACCGTGTAACCGATATAAGGATTTCCGTGGTCGTCAATCTCGATAGAGCTGGTCCAGGCGACATTGTCTTCATCGCCCTGAAAAACCAATGTCAAATCCATGGGTTCGATATCGCTCTCAGGAGTGCCGCTCAACGCTCCGACCGGCGAACCGTCGGAGTGATACACATATCCTTCGCGGATGAAACCATGGTAGATGCTGTTGACATAATCCCGGGGATGTGCTTCGGTTGTTACAATATGGATCTCGTCGCGGTCATTGGAGGCGTAGCGGGGATAAGGCCGGTCGGGAAATTCCCACAGCTTGCCACCGTAGGTCCAGGTATCACCGAAATCATCGGATACAAGATAATTGGGATCCCAGTCCCTGCCCCGGTGAAAATTGTAGGTTCGTCCTTCCTGCTCAAGGTGATACACATTGGAATAACAGGCGCGGTCACCCACGTCGATGAGCTGTTCGGGCCGCCATTCATCAGGGTTTCCGGGTTCGGCGGAGATTTTGTAACGCATATAATTGTCCGTGCTGTGACGGGTGTACGATGCCAGATACCGTCCATCCGGCCGCACCAGAAGAGACGGTACGTTGTGATCGTCGGCCTCCAGCTGTTCATGCAGCACCGCGACGCTACGGTCACCACTTTCAAGGTCATAGCGGGTTACGGTGATATCCCCCTCTGTCGTAACGCCACCGAACAACAGCATTCCGTTATCAATAACAGCCCGTTCATCCTGATACCAGCACCAGCCGCCGTCGGTGTTGAAAACCACCGGATCCCCATCTCCGTGCAACCGGTCATGTCCGTCTTTCTCCCGGGTACAGCCCGGAAGCATAAACAGTCCGGCTAATAGAATGGTTGAAATGGTCAATGCACCGGTTTTTAGCTTTGCATTAATTGCTCATAGTCCTCAACTGACCCATTATCAAGACAGCATTCTATGGTTTTCCTGCCAAGATCATCAAGATCCGGTGTCATGAAATTATTCAGCATTCTGTGGAAGAATTCACGCAAAATTACAGCACCTTTATCATATCCCTCCTCTCCTACTTCTCTTTGCAGCTCAACCTGCAACATCCAGGGCGGAATGTTGCGACCTTCAAACGTCATAAATTTCAAAGCATACCCTAATAAATTACACCTGGCAGGTGTAATTTGCTCCTGGCTGAATTTGGCACTGCCTTTTCTGGCCAGATAATCCCGAACCACCCACTGTGGCATAAAACCTGTACCCCAGGCCCCAATGTTTTGATTAGGAGTTAAAATATATTGCACTTTCGGAGTTTGGACAATCTGCTCCAACAGAAGATTGGCTTGTTTTACCTTTTTGCCGGTAGCAAATGGCCAATAACTGCCTACCCCTTCACTGCTTATTCCCGAGGTTTGAATAATGCTTGGATTTGCATGACCACGCGGGGCGACCAGTCGCCAGAGCCAGGCAAGGGCAGGAGGCAACACATGCATAAGACCTACAATGCCATAATTGGGCTCTTCGGCAGTACAGGGCGGAGTACGAAGTCCAATGCTCCTGATATCTATATTTACCGGTTCTGAAATAATGCCCGGCACAATATCGCGGGGCAGAATTACTCTCGGATTGGGGCATGGCTTACCGGGTTCATCATATACATGATCCCATATCATAGCCCTGCCTCCCGGTACCGATTCAATATTCAAGAAAAGCAGTGGTTTCGGAGGAACGGCCGTTAATTTTTCCAGCTCCGTGTCCGTGCCATATTCTTTGATGTGATCGACCCGGACAAACCAGCCCTCCTCGGCGTCTTCCAGCCATAGCTTTTGGTCATCGCGTTGTAAAGAAGGATGGCAAAGCGCCATATCATCGGCAACCGGCAGCAGATCACAGGATTTTGACAGTTCTAAATATCTTTTGTCATCTTTATACAAGTTATCCCCCAGTAATAATCGGCCATCCGGCAGTCTGTGAGGCAGTTGCAGCATTTCACTTTTACCTCCTCCGCTGGCGCCCTCATGCATGAAAGTAACCACATTGTCATAGGGCGTTCTTACCTGCACAGCAGAGCAATGAGCTGTTATCCATCCTTCAACTTCTCCCTGCCCTATCAGCATTCCATACACCCCTTTTTTGGCACTTGGTCCCGGATATAAATTATAGCTGAACATTTCATAATTGCCGGGTTGCCTGTTGTGAACGACGACCTGCTTGCCGTCAAAATGGGTATGCCTGAATGGCGGGGCGGTATAGATAAAAGCAGAAGGCTTGAAGTTTTCGTCAAGCTCATCCGGGTCAAGAATGCCCTGCAGGAGCGCCAGGCCAAAACCGAAAAAACCGGCATTGGCAGGAATAACAGCCACGGCCTGATAACCCATGCCCGGCTTGCCCGCATCAAAGAAAAACATGGCCAGTTCCTGTGTTTTCATCCAATCGAAAGTCTCCTGGCGCAGTTGCTTGAAATCATAACCGAATCGACTTTCAAAGGTCGTCTTATCCGTGGCATAATCATCGGCAATGACCATGGTATTGGGATCCCTCCGCCGCATATATGCTTCGTGATAATTGGCAGCAATTCCATTTCTCACTCTATGGACTATGGCTTCCTGTTTTCTTTCTCCGTCAGGCAGGTCATAAAACACTTCATGTGACACACCATTCTCGCCACCGACAGAAAGATTAACAAGGTCGGTAATATTTTTGGCAACCGTCACGCTTGGAGCTTCATTTATTAAATCCAGAAGCTCAGAGGGGAGATCAAAGTTAAAAACAGGCTTTGTCGATGAATTCATAGCTTGGAATTTTTAAAAGAATAGATTTAATCCGGCTTTAAAAAGTAGTGTATTTATTGGGTATATCAAAAGCTTTCACAATCAAAAACAAAAAAGTCATTAAGTCAATAGTGACAGCAGCTTCAAAGCTTTCACATTCAACAATTCAGATTCCGTTTGAAGCGGTAGCCTTTAAATTAGCAGAAATGATTTTCCCGCTTACAACAGTTGCTATCATGAAGGAAAAAACTCATTTTAAAACTTATATCGTTATTGGCAAGCAATCCTGTGCCTAATCACAAATTTTACCCGGCCGGTAATGGAAAAATTAAATACAAGGGGATACAAATGAAAAAAAAGAATCCGGTTGATGGCATCAACCGCCGTGAGTTTTTACAAACCGGCGCAATGCTATCAGCATCAGCAATGTTCCTGGGATTTGGAGCTACGAAACTATTTGGTGCTTCAAATAGCAACCATGCAGAAACATCCATTGAGAATGTTACCCTGAACAACGGTGTACAAATGCCCATCCTCGGCTTTGGAACCTTATACCTGACCGGCTCAGAGGGCGAAAAGTGTGTTGCTGATGCCATATCCCTCGGGTACCGTCTTATTGATACAGCTACGATTTATGATAATGAAGAATCGGTAGGGGCCGGGATTAAGCGCAGTGGCGTTAACAGAGAAGAACTTTTTGTAACCTCAAAAGTCTGGGTTGACGATTCGGGTTTTGAAAATACGAAAAAAGCGTTTGAAACATCCCTGAACAAACTGGGTTTGGATTATTTGGATTTATACCTGATTCACCGGCCTCGCGGTGATGTACAAGGTACCTGGGAGGCAATGGAAGAGCTCTATACGGAAAATAAAATCAGGGCAATTGGGGTAAGCAATTTTGAACCCAACCAGCTCAGAGAATTGATGGCAAACAATCAGGTCCGGCCCACGGTCAATCAAATTGAAGCACACGCGTTTTTCCAGCAGCCCGAAGCCCGTGAGTTTTTAAAGCAAAATGACGTGCAGATGGAAGCCTGGTCGCCTCTTGCCCAGGGACGCAACGGGCATTTCACAAATCAGACACTCGCAGAAATCGGCCAAAAATACAATAAAAACAATGCCCAGGTAAGCCTGAGATGGAACTACCAGAGAGGCATTGTTACCATCCCGCGAACATCACAAAAAGAGCACATGATGGAAAACCTGAATATTTTTGATTTTGAGCTCGACGCGTCCGATATGGAGACGATCAGCAAACTGGACCTTAATACCACCCAGTTTCCGGAGTGGGAATAGCATTTCATTTGAACCATCACTGAATGGCTGCCGGGTGGTGCAGACCCCACCAGGGTAATCCGTGATGAATTCGAATCCATTGAAAGCAGGTGATTGACATCAAGAGAACCGTGGCCTTCGGACTGCAGCTTTGGAGGGGATATTAAATCAGAAAATCTTTATGTTGTTTGAAAGCTTTTTTAAGTAAGCAAGAGAGTGGGATTTAAGCATTTCTGTATTTTTCTTTGTGCTTGGTTCTTCAATAGTTATGGCGTTCGTGTCGATAATTGCGAATTAATTCGGGGAAACATCATGAGCGGAGAAAATCAAAAAACAATTCTTCTGGTTGAAAACGAACCCCTTGTTTCCGTGAGCTGGGAGAAGGACCTTGATAACTATGGGTATATCGTAATGAGGGCGAATTCCAGTGAGCGTGCCATCGAGACGGCCGGGAAAACGCAAGGCATTGACCTCATCCTTATGGATATTGAACCCGGCGGTGGCATGGACGGAGCGCATGCCGCTGAGCAAATTCTGGAAAAACATGATCTGCCGCTTGTATTTATATTAAGCAGTCCGGAACCGGAAACCCTGGAAAAAGTTGAGAGCGTAACCTCATACGGTTTCGTGACAAGCAAAAGCAGTATGGCAGAAGTAAATTCGTATTTCAAAATGGTTTTACGGCTTTTTGAAACGAGAAAAAAAATGAGAGAAGAGCTGACCGAACGAGAGAAAGCCAAACAGGCACTGCAGGAAAGTGAAGAAAAGTACAGGGTGGTTTTTAAAAACACCGGTACAGCCATGTGCATTATTGAAAAAGACGGAACCCTCTCCTGGGTTAATGCCAAATTTGCTGATTTGACAGGTTATGCTATTGAAGAAATTGAAAACAAAAAATCCTGGATGGATTTTGTCGTTAAGGAAGATCTCGAGAGAATGCGTGAACAACATGAGTTGAGGCGCCAAAATAAAGAAGAAGCACTGAATGAATATGAATTCAGTTTTATCGACAGGAATCACAATATCAAAGATATTCACTTATACATAGACATGATCCCGGGATCGGACAAAAGTGTGGCTTCTCACCTGGACATTACCGAGCGCAAAAAAGCTGAAAGAGAGTTGATATTTCAAAATGTCTTAATGAAAACTCAGCTGGAAGTTTCACTGGACGGCATTCTTATTGTAGATGAGAATAGTAAAATCATATCTTTCAATCAGCGTTTTGCCGATATCTGGGGGATACCCGATAGTATTATGTCCTTGCAGTCAGGAGAACAAGCATTGGAGTATGTCCTTCCCAAACTAACTAACCCGGATGAATTTGCCAGGCGGATTAATGATCTATATGAAAACAAACATAAGAAGAGTTACGAAGAAATAGCCTTAACAAACGGGAAAATACTTGAACGCTATTCCTCTCCCTTGTTTGGTTCCAATGATGAGTATTATGGCAGAATCTGGTATTATCGAGACATCACCGAGCGCAAGCGAACCGAGGAAGCCTTGCAGAGTTCTCTGAAAGAAAAAGACGTCCTGCTTTCGGAAATCCATCACCGTGTGAAGAACAATATGGCGGTCATATCCAGCATGCTGGCCCTTCAGTCGGAATTTGGCGATCAGAAAAAAGATTCCGACGAACTGTTACGGAATCTTCAAACCCGCATCATGTCCATGTCCTGGGTTCATGAACTGGTCTATGAAAGCAGCAACTTTGCCCAAATACCATCCTACAAGCTGTTTAAACGGCTGGCTGACTATCTGAAAAGAAGCTACCACATCGAGGGCAGGGAGATCTCCATGCAGGTTCACCCGGAAGACATCATGTTGGATATGAATAACTCGGTGCCGCTGACCCTTATTGTTGCTGAGTTGCTCACCAATGCCTTGAAGCACGCCTTTACGAATCGCCGTACAGGGCGAATCGACCTCTCTATTAATAAGCAAGAAGGTGGGTTCTGCCTGGTGATCCAGGACGACGGGGTTGGCGTACCGGAGCCGGACAAACTCAAAAGTCCTGAGAATTTTGGCTACACCATCATCCATGGCCTGGCCGGACAGCTGCGTGGTGAGCTCACGTTTTCTTCTCTTCCTGAGAGAGGACTTAAAGTCGAAGCGTGGTTTCCCGAAAAGATGGAGGCATCTTGAAAAATAAAATAAAGAAAGGGCAATGACCGGGCAGGCGCCCCGACACACAGCTGCATGATTATATACGGTCCGTTCTGCGCATGGCGAAGGCCGTGACGTGCGGATCGTAGTCGGGAAGGTCCATCAGCTCCGGACGAGACGGCCACCGGCACAGGATGGGGAAAAGCGGAAATCCTTCATTA
>SLOL01000172.1 GCA_007132495.1 Balneolales bacterium | reverse complement strand
GCTTGGAATGATCGAATCCAAGGGTTATGTTTTCAGCGTCTTCGGTGAGATTGAACAGATCGGTAACCAGATTTGAGTCATAGTCCCGGTTTCTTTTCTTTTTGTAAATCAACCGGTCACCGATCGGCTTGATGTAACCGAATTTGTTTTTGAGAGCCGCCATTACTCCAATCATCACGGAGGTTTTGCCTGCCCCCTCTCTAATTGATGCGAATACTGCACTTTTCATTGTTAGTCCTCCTTGGAATTTTTTAATAATATTCTAACGTCAAGGGCCTTGAGTCCCGCAGATTCTTCATAGACCACTATAGGATTGATCTCTATATCCGTAATCCTGTCACAGCTGGAGAGAATGGCGCCAAGTTTAAGGATGGTATCTACCAGGCCTTCAATGTCTTTTTTCTTTTCGCCCCTTACCCCGAATAAAAGTGGATGCGACCTGATTTCACGGATCATGCGCCGCGCTTCTTCTTCGTTCAAAGGATACGACCGGAAGGCAACATCCTTCATAACCTCGACATAGATACCGCCAAGTCCACACATAACCACAGGCCCGAACGCCGGATCCTTGATAGCCCCAACAACCATCTCAAGTCCTGATGTAACCATCTCCGTTACCTCGATGCCGGTTATGTGGGCATCGGGATCATACGCCCGGCAGTTCTTCATTATGGCTTCGTAAGCCTCTATGACCTCTTCGCGACTCTGAAGATCGAGCGCCAGACCTCCGGCATCACTTTTATGGATGATATCCCTGGAAACAACCTTCATGACCACCGGGTATCCGATCGATTCAGCGGCCTCAACGGCACTGTTCAGATTTTTGGCGATATGGCTTCCCGGAACCTGGATACCGGAGACCTTCATAACATCCTGTGCTTCATTAGCAAGCAGAAAAGAGCGACCGTCGGCAATGGCCTTGTCAATAATCGCATTGATCTCATCCATGTTGATGGCCGGGGTTTTGGTCTCGACCCTGGCTCTGTTTTTAAATTCAGTAAAACGGTAAAGGGCGCCCATGCAGGATACGGCCGGCTCTACATCCCTGAAAACGGGAAGATTCTCCTGGTTGAGTTGCCCGATCGCCTTTTCCACCGATTCGCCTCCCACAATGGCGTACGCCACCGGTTTTTGTGCCTCTATATGTTTTTCATAAGTTGTCCGCACCATGGGAACCAGATTATCGGAATCAAATACCGCCGTTTCACAGTAGAGAGTCAGGGTCGAGTCAATATCCGGGCAATCGACCGGTGCGGTCAGAGCGGCCCTATAGTCATCCGCCATGGCTCCTCCGGTAATATCAATCGGATTCCTGGTTGAACCAAATGAAGGTGTTGCATCTTCAAAATACTCTTTCAAAACACTCTGATCATCAAATAATTCGATATTGTACTTCTCACAGGCATCGGTGGCAAGCACCCCGATACCACCGCCATTGGTAACAATGACGGTATGCCTGCCTGACGGTTCCGGTGAGAAAGAGAGAAAGCGGCACCAGTTGAAAGCCTCTTCAAGGTTCTCGGCTCTGAGCGCTCCGCACTGTTTTATGACCGAATCAAATATGGCATCCAGGCCGGCGAGCGATCCGGTATGTGAGGCGGCCGCCCTGGCCCCCCGCTCCGAACGACCTGACTTTATCACGATAACCGGTTTCTTTAAAGAGGTCTTTTTTAAAACAGGAAGCAGCTTTCGGCCATTCTTGATTCCTTCAATATACATCAGGATAACCTTGGTGTCATCATGATCGGACAGATATTCAAGCAGGTCTGCCTCATCAAGGTCACTTTTGTTCCCTGTCGATACGATTGTTGAAAGCCCCATATTATCAACAGCCGTCCGACCGATTAAAGCGATACCGAGTGCTCCGCTTTGGGTAAGGATGGCAACGCCTCCGGGTTTGATTTCCGAAGCCGAGAATGTAAGGTTCATTGAAATTTTGGAAGAGTACATGCCGAATATATTCGGACCGAGCACTCTCATGCCCGATTCCCGGGCAATTCTGACAATTTCACGCTCTTCTTTATGATTGCCGACTTCCGAAAAACCTGAGCTGACAACCTGAAGATATTTCACTCCGTTTGCCGCACATTCCTTGACCGCATCGAGACAAAAACGGGCAGGTATCGCCAGAGAAACCACATCGACCTCTTCCTCGATTTCTCCTATAGAGGTATAAACCTGTTTTCCCAGAATCTCGCCACCCGACGGGTTGACCGGATACACCCGGCCCTTGTATCCTCCATCAACCAGGTTTCTCAGAATGGTGTGTCCAATCTTTTTCGGATCATGAGAGGCTCCAATTATTGCAATACTTTCAGGCTCAAACAGTTCTTTAAAATTCTCATGCATTTTTCCACTCATCAAATCTCATTTTTACATTGTATACATTGTCTTCAAGTTCTTTTTCCAAATCGAATTCCATTTTTTCAAAAACCCTCAACATCGGTTTATTATTGACAAGGACTTCCGCCGTAAAGCCCTCCATGTTATCACTTATGGCAATCTCGCTAAGATATTTGAGCATCTCGGTAGCGATTTCCTGGTTATGATAGTCATCCCGGACTGCGAACGCAACTTCTCCCGTTTTGCCATCCTCCATTTTTATAATCTGTCCCATGCCAACAACGGTTTCTCTGCCGTTCGTTTCCACACAGGCAAGGATGGTAAGCTCTTTGGTGTAGTCTATCACAACAAAGTCCTGCCTGCGTGAATGCGGCATATCTCTGCGCGATGACATGAAACGCTGCTGAAAGCTTTTGTCGGAGAGCGAGTACATAAAATCCTTGATGAGTGGTTCATCGTTGATTCTGACCGGCCTGAAATTAAGATAAATCCCTGTTGCACTTTCCCGGGTCGTTTCAAGATGTTCGGGATACTCCCCTCTTTTTCCGGGGATATAGGCCTGGTCCTGATAGATCAGATGCAGCTCCTTGGCCTGCTCTATCAATTCGGCCCTGAATTTTGGGTGCGCAATAGAAATGATATCCATCGCCCTTTCGCGGATATTCCTCCCGTGGATATAGGCGGCACCGTATTCGGTTACGATGTAGTTAATATCCCCTCTGTTGAGCGTAACTCCCGCACCGCTGTCAAGAAAAGGCACGATACGCGAAATTTCTCCGTCCTTGGCCGTGGACTCCATCACAAGAATGGTCTTTCCGTTTGGAGAAAGGTTGGCGCCCCGCATAAAATCGGCGTGCCCCCCGATTCCGCTATAAAAACGGCTACCGATTGATTCGGAAGTGGACTGTCCGGTCAAATCCACCTGAAGTGCAGCATTGATAGCCGTCATATTTGGCACCTGTGCAATAATCAGCGGATTATTCGTATAGCTGACCTCTTTGAATTCGATACCGGGATGGTCATCGATAAAATCGTAACTGGCCCTGGTACCCATACAGAAAGCAGCTGTCGTTTTTCCACGGTCAAGGCTCTTCATCGAGTTGTTGATAACACCAAGCTGGATAAGGTTGATCATGGAATCGGTCAACAGCTCGGTATGGATTCCGAGATTTTGTTTATTCTTTACGTTAGCGAGAATGGCGTTGGGCAAGCTTCCATAACCCAGCTGTATCGTGTCTCCGTCATCGATGATTCTTGCCACATATTTTCCAATCCGCTGCGCTATGTCGCCGGGAACTTCGGCCTTGTATTCTAGAAGCTCTTCCTCCTTGAAAACAGCATAGTCAATTTCGCTCAGGTGAATAAAGGTATCTCCGTGCACACGCGGCATTCGGGGATTGAGCTGAGCAATAGTCAGTCCGGATGATTCAACAGCCGCTTTCGTAATATCGACACTGATACCGAGGCTAATGTAACCGTTTTTATCCGGCATGGAGGCCTGAAACATCGCTACATCAATTTCAATATGCCGGTTTTTTAATAACTCAGGTATCCTCGAAAGAAAAATCGGCGTATAATCGGCAAAACCGGTATTCACCGGATCCCGGGTGTTGTCCCCTATGAAAAAAGAGTTGTGCCTGAAATTGTAATCAAATTTCTGATCTTTCCAGGGAGCAACACCGAGTGTCCAGACCTGGATGAGCTCTGCGTCTGCTACCGATTTGGGATTTTTTTCAACATACTTTACCAGTGCATTTACAAGATACTGAGGTTCTCCGCAAGCTGTGCCAATAAATATTTTATCTCCCCTGTCAACTTTTGAAAAAATCTCATTCTCTTTGGGAAATTTTTGGGGATAACGCTCACGCCAGTAATCCAGAATCTCGTTCTGTTCATTCATAAATTTATCCGCCGGTTACCATCCATGATGTCTGTTCAAATATAGGATGGTTCCTCTGTCAATTCAAGGAAGATTATCTTCCCCGCGATGGGAACGGTTTGGAAATTGATCATTACAAGAACAGTATCAGACCCCTGGTTTTTCGGTTTCATAAGCGGCAGGCGGCGGACAGCTGCACATCAGGTTGCGATCGCCATACACATCGTTGATGCGTCCGACACCAGGCCAGAACTTGTTATCGGCAACCCATTTCAGAGGAAATACGGCTTCTTCACGACTATATGGGAGATCCCAGTATTCCGACGTGACCATTCGTGCTGTATGTGGAGCCATCTTCAGAGGATTTTTCTCTCTGTCCCATCGCCCCTGCTCAACCTGGGCGATCTCCTCACGAATAGCGATCATGGCTTCGCAAAAACGGTCAAGTTCCGCCTTGTTCTCGCTTTCGGTCGGTTCAATCATCATGGTGCCGGGTACGGGAAACGAAACGGTCGGAGCATGGTAACCGTAATCCACCAACCTTTTAGCCACATCTATGGCGTCTATGCCCGTTTTCTGTTTTAAATCCCTCAATTCCACAACCATTTCATGTCCAACTCTTCCGTTTTTTCCGACATAAAGGGGTTTATAGTGCTCCTTCAACCGATCCTTAATGTAATTGGTATTAAGGATGGCCAGTTTGGTAGCATTGGTCAGCCCTTCAGAACCCATCATCCGGATATAGGCATAAGAGATGGCTAAAATACTCGGGCTGCCATAGGGTGCTGCCGCAACGGCATGTTGTTTGTCAGACAGAAAGAAGTGACCGGGAAGGAATGGGGTGAGATGAGAAGCCACTCCGATCGGCCCTACTCCGGGTCCACCGCCACCATGAGGAATACAGAATGTCTTGTGCAGATTCAGATGACAGACATCGGAGCCCACAATCGCCGGTGACGTAATACCTACCTGTGCATTCATATTGGCACCGTCCATATAGACCTGGCCGCCATAATGGTGAATCAAGGCGCAAATCTCCTTGATATCCTCCTCAAACACGCCGTGAGTTGACGGGTATGTGACCATCAGAGCCGCAAGCCGGTCTTTATTCTGCTCCACTTTTTCCTGCAGATCTTCCAGATCGATATTTCCCCGGTCATCACATTTCGTTATGACTACCTTCATACCCGCCATCACCGCACTTGCGGGATTGGTTCCATGGGCGGACGAGGGTATGATGGTGACATCACGTTGATGTTCTCCGCGGGATTCGTGATAGGCACGGATGGTCATAAGTCCGGCAAATTCGCCCTGGGCACCGGAGTTGGGTTGCATGGACATACTGTCGAATCCGGTAATTTCACAAAGCCATGCAGAAAGTTCACGGATGATCTGTTGATAACCTTCGGTCTGCCACTCCGGGGCAAACGGGTGGATATCGGATAGCTCAGGCCAGCTGACAGGAAGCATCTCTGTTGTGGCATTCAGCTTCATGGTGCACGATCCCAGTGAAATCATGGAATGGGTGAGCGAAATGTCCCGGTTTTCAAGACGCTTGAGATAGCGCAACATTTCATGTTCGCTTTGATAGCTGTTGAAAACCGGATGCGTCAGGTAGCCGCTATTGCGCCTAATCGACTCAGGAAGAGAAATGGTAACCGATTGCTGCAGGCTGTCGGTGTCAGGCACCGGTTTTTCCAGAACCCGGGCAATCAGAGCGATGATTTCAGTGACATCTTCCGGTTCTTTGTTTTGGTCAAGTGAGATCCCGATACAAGGCTCTTCAAAATAGCGGAAATTAATGCCCGACTTTTCCGCTTCCTCCCGGATTTGCTGCTGTCGCTCCAATGTTTCAACATCCACTTTCAGGGTATCAAAGTAGTGTTCGTTCCGTTGCCGCAATCCGAGCTCCTGTATGCCCAGATCGGCATATCCGGCAAGAGCATGAATCCTGGAGGCAATCCGCCGGAGTCCCTCCGGGCCGTGATAGACGCCATAAGCCCCGGCCATTACGGCCAACAGCACCTGTGAAGTGCATATATTGGAGGTAGCCTTTTCCCGGCGGATATGCTGTTCCCTCGTCTGAAGAGCCATCCGGAAGGCGGGATTTCCCTCACTATCCTGTGATACCCCGATGATCCTTCCGGGTACCTGCCGCTTGAACTCATCACGGGTTGCAAAATAGGCGGCATGCGGCCCACCAAACCCAAGGGGGATTCCGAATCGTTGGGTTGTCCCCACAACAACATCAGCCCCCATCTCACCGGGTGGAGTCAGAAGTGTCAGACTCAGCAGATCAGCAGCAACACCGACCCCGATTTGTAGCTCTCCGGCTGATTCGATCAGATTACCGATATTGCGAATTTCACCGTTTCCGTCCGGATATTGCAGCAATAAACCGAACAGATTTTCATCGGACAGGTCGAGATTGTCCGGGTGATCGACAATCAGTTCAATTCCTATCGGCTCTGCTCTGGTTTTCAGCACATCGATGGTTTGAGGAAAGCACAAACTGGATACAAAAAAACGGTTCGCTTTCTTACGTTCGCCCTTCCGGGTATCTTTCAGCATTGTCATGGCTTCTGCTGCGGCAGTTGCCTCATCCAACAGTGAAGCGTTGGCAATTTCCATACCCGTCAGGTCGATCACCATGGTCTGGAAATTAACCAGTGCTTCCAGGCGACCTTGTGAAATTTCAGCCTGATAAGGGGTGTAAGAGGTATACCACCCCGGATTCTCCAGGATATTCCTTTGTATCACTGCCGGGGTGATGGATTCGTAATAACCCATCCCGATATAATTACGGAACAGTTTGTTTTTTGATGCTATGGCTCGAAAATCCCGGATGAAATGGTGCTCACTTGCGGGGGCCGGAAGCTTCATTTCTTTCTGTTTCCGGATGGATTCCGGTACGGTATCTTCTATGAGCTGATCAATAGACTGCACCCCAACGGCTTCAAGCATTGCCTGAATATCCCGTTGATCCGGGCCATTGTGTCTATCTTCAAATTTTTCTCTTGAAAAAAGAGGATTCATGTACAGAGCTATATCTTTGGGGGTAAATAACTTGGTACTTCTTCAATTACCACTTGCATAACAAAAGCAGTAATTCGTTCTGAAATGGTAACGTACAGATAACGCACAATTGGGCGCTCAAAACATACTACAAAACACCGGGAAGATAAGCATCATTCCGAGTCTTGAGAACTAAAAATATCCGGGACTTCACTCCCCTGCACTCCATCGTAAACACAGGTTCCTGGAAAGCATCTGCGCTGTGGGTATTTGTTACCTGCTCACTGGTTTTCAGATATCAGCAATTCCCTTCGTTCAACGGCGTCTTCATAGCTGCCCAAATCAGCAACAATGATATAGGGGGAAGTATATCCGATGATATACCCGTTATCACCAACCCTGTACACCCGTGTATAAACACTTGCGCCATGCCATGTTTCTATCCAATCTGTCAGCGACTCGGCAGTTACCGGATTATCCTGAATGGTTTGTTTGAACAATGATTCAAGCCTGTCGAATGATATATACTTGCGACCAAATACAACCCGGTCACCATCCAGACCCATTCCCTCCAGCTGTCCGGGAAGAGCACTTAACTCATACGGCGTATTCTGAAGCGGGTCAATTTCTGCTGTACTGAAAATATGGCTTATCCATCTGTGCTCGGAACTTCCCGGTTCAAAAGCGTTTAACTCCTGAGCAGATAAAGGTAAGGCAAACATTAGAATTGTGATGAAACCTGCAATAATATTCTTCATAGCACCTCCTAATTTTGTATTATTATTTACATAACTATCCCACCACGCCGTATAAGAAACAATTCTACTGTACGTGCAATTTTATAATACTATTCCGTTACAAAATTTGGATATCAAGGAGGAGGCGAAAAGCGCTCCTGTTTCCACCGGAATGGATACCAGAATCACCTTTCACCAACCATCCCATAATCCATGTCTTTTTTGAGCAATCAAACATTCAATTGCACAATAGCAAAAGACACTTGAAGTGTGACAGGATTTATCAGAGCTTAACTACTTCGGTTGCCTGCAGGCCCTTTTCGCCCTGGGCGACCGTATACTCCACCTTGTCTCCTTCATTGAGGTCCCGGTAACCATCTGATTTGATTTCGCTGAAGTGGACAAATACATCATCTCCACTTTCCCGACTGATAAAACCAAAACCTTTACTACCGTTAAACCACTTGACAACTCCTACTTCTCTTTCTTCTGACATAATACGTTACCTTAATTAAATTTTAAAAATTACTGCTTGCAGCATACCGTTTCAAAGTTGCCAACCCTGTTAGAGCCGGGAATCTTAAAAATTCATGCTTCTTACAGTTTACTTTATTTACAATTGATGTGCAATCATTATCCATACCATCTTTTTGCCATCTATATCCGCCCTCCTGAACGGCAGCCGCTGCGAGTTTTGCAGCTAAACTACGTCTGCACTTTCAATGCCCGCTAATAACGGGACGAAGTCCGGCTTTAATATTATTCATAAACGGCAAACCTGCTCCCATATCTGCTGATCCACCGGTATGCCGCTGGCCATGTTTTCCGTCCGGACTTCAAGAGTGCGTTCTCCGGGGTACCGCACCTCCTTCCGGGTATCCACCGGTCTGGTACTATGCAGATGTTCAATAATATCATCAACTATTGCTCTCCGGCCGGAAGAACTCTCAATGGCAATAAAGACCTGTGACAAGCCATGTTCATGTTCCTGTTGACTGATCTCCATGGTACTGTTACCACCGGAGAGCGTAGTTGCAAACAGGTCCAGCATGATCGCCAAACCCGACCCCTTCCACAGACCGGCCGGCAACGGGCGAATGGACTTTTCGATGGCCGAGGCGTCTTTCGTCAGATTGCCATCTTCATCATACCCTCCAACATACGGCAGCGGCTCTCCGCTCTTGCTGTGAATGGATAACTTGCCGAACGAATACATGGATTGGGCAAAATCCAGTACAACATGTCCTCCGGCGCGGGGTAGTGCCAGTATCATCGGATTATTGCCTATGGTTGGTTCGATCCCACCCCAGGGCGGCATTAAACCGGTTGTATTGGACCACAGCATAGCCTGACAGCCGGCATCAGCGGCCTGCCAGCCATAAGTCCCGCCCCGCATCCAGTGATTGGTATTCCTCAGAGCAACACAGCCCATACCGTTTTCGCGTGCTATTGCTACAGCACGCTCCATACTCCGGTATGCATTCAGGTTACCCGGCCCCAATCCGCCATCCCACTGTTCCATTACGCCGTTTCGGGCAATCAACTGCGGTTCCGCTTGCACATCAATATATCCCTGGTCGATATCTCCGATGTATCTTGGGAACCGGTTCAGCCCATGTGAATAGACCCCGTCACACGAGGTTTCCGTAAAAAGCCGGGCACTCAGTGCAGCGTCTTCATCGGAAAACCCTCTTTGCCGCAGTATGTCGTAAAATGTCTGTCTCATTTCCCCGAAGGGAATTCTAAGCGGCTTTTCATATTTCGATCGCTTTTCCATATCCGGTCCGATGTATTAGTTCCATAATTCTGCACATCCGGTGACATGACGTAACGAAACTACAATGAATCGCCAAAATCAGCCTTGAATTTCGCGGCCAGCTTTTGAGGCCAGTCGCTTACCGGAGCGAGCCGACCCGTGAAGAACCGGAGTACTTCAGGTTCATGCACAAATTTCAACCCCTCCACCAATTCGCGATTCTCATACAGCCACTTTATCCGGTCAATGAGAAACATGGTCTGAGAGAGCGTGAATACCCTTCTGGGAAAAGCCAGCCTCAGCAGTTCCATATCGGCCAGGATATCATCTCCATTCTCATCCCTTTCGCTGGAGATGGTTCCTCGCTCCATTCCCCGGCATCCGGAAATGATATAGAGTGCCGCTGTAAGCGCACCTGCCGGATACTCTTCCTGGGGCACATGAGGGAGAAATCCCATGGCATCCACATGGCAACCCAATGCACCGGCGGGTGTCACAACGGGAATACCCGCTTTGTCAAGGTCCTCAACGGCATACTTTATAAACGACGGTGACTGATTGATTACGGTTTCGTCAGTAGTTTCATATAACCCGACGGCCATGGCCTCAATCTCCCTTACCGACATTCCGCCATAGGTGAGAAAACCTTCGTAGAGTGGAATGAGATCCCGCATTTTCAGATAAATCTCTTCGTCATTGGTACAAATGCCCCCGCCCCGGGTAGATGTGACCTTTCGACTGGAAAAGTATACCAGATCGGCAATATCACACATTTCAAGGAGAATATCCTTGATTTCATGATTTTTAAACTCCTCTTCCCGCTGCTTTATGAATAAAGCATTTTCTCCGATGAGAGATGCATCGAGCACGATCATGATATTATGCTGATCAGCAATTTTTTTTACTTCACGCATGTTGGCAAGAGAAAACGGCTGTCCCCCGATAAGATTGGTAGATGCTTCCAGCCGGATAAAGGGAATGCGTTCGGCACCATATTCCGCAATTACACGGTTGAGCTTGCTGATATCGATATTGCCTTTGAAGGGGTGGTTGCTTTTGATTTTGACCGCTTCATCTCCATAAATCTCAAGTACTTTCGCCCCATTCAGCTCCATATGAGCTTTAGTGGTTGTGAAATGGTAGTTCGTGGGAATGACTGTACCCTCTCTGATAAATACCTTGGAAATAATATTTTCAGCGGCTCTTCCCTGGTGTGCCGGAAGGATGTAATGCTTGCCCAATACCTCTCTGAGTGCCGATTCCATGCGATAGTAGCTCTGTGAACCGGAGTAGGCATCATCGGCCTGCAACATGGAAGATACCTGGTTATCACTCATGGCATTGGTCCCGGAATCCGTCAGCATATCCAGGAAAATATCTTCTGTGTTAAGTAGAAAACTGTTAAAACCCCCATCCTCGATCGCTTTCAGTCTCTCTTCTATCGGTTTGAGGTGAAGTTTCTGTACGATGCGGACTTTGTGAAGTTCGACCGGTATTTGTTCACCGTTACTGAACCGGATACCGCCGTTGCCATTGTTTTTCATGCGTATTAATTAATATTTAAAATGTATTACAGACCTGTAACTCCTCAATAATTGCCGGTCATACCTCCATGGGGTATGAATAAAAGGTGCAAAATGGAGCTGTAAGAGAAGTTTTTTCAGCTTTGAGATCTAATATTTGCGACTCGTTTAAAAAAAGGATAAAGATGTTCTTTTGCAAGCGTCTCGCAAAAAAACAGTTCTCTTAATCCATATACCCATCCAACATTTCCAGGAGAATACTCTGAAACTTGCATGAATGCCAATGTGAGGATTCCGAAGGCAGATAACATACAACAAACATCAGCCTTGTCAGGATATCCCTTTCGGTTTTTATGATATAGACACATCGGTTGAAATTGGAAATAATAATTGTAAGTTTTCACCTCACCTGACCGTCCTTTTCTTGAATAAAAATAAACAGATGTGTCATGCTTAGAACAACGCTACGATTTATTCTTACAGTTTTATGGATTGCCTTTCCGATATGGAGTGGAACAACCTATTCCCAGAACATTGATGTACCCGATGGAGACGTCTCTGCACTTATCGATGCAATTTCGGATGCCAATGATAACCCTGATGAAGCTTCGGTTATCGTTGTAGGTGGAACATATACTCTCAGTCCGGAGGTCGATAACCGAATCCCTTTTGAACATAATGGTCATACCGGACTCCCTGCAATTAGAAGTGAGATCACAATTAAATCCAGCGGTCAATCGAAGGCAACCATCCAGCGGGATCCGGAACTTGATTGCGAGCTCGACCGGTCGATCACAGAGGAAAAGTTTCGTGTGATGTTCGTCGGTGAAGATGCTGCCCTGACCCTCGAAAATCTCTCGGTTAGTAACGGTTGTATGGATGATTCGGATTACACCTTTCGCCACGGGGGAGGTATCAAAAATCATGGATTTTTGAAGATCTCTGAAAGTGAGCTTTCCGGCAACTCCGCTTATGAAAATGGTGGTGGCATATTTAATGATGGCACACTGGAAATTATCAATAGCGAGATAGCCGACAGTTTTACTGAGCGCGGCGATGGTGGTGGCATTTTCAATGATGGCACTCTGGAAATTATCAACAGCGAGATAGCCGACAGTTTTACCAGGCGCGATGGTGGTGGCCTCCAAAACGAAAACGACGCAAAGATTACGGGTAGCACGATCTCCGGCAACTCAACCGGCAGAGTTGGTGGTGGTATCTTCAACGAAGGCTATCTGGAGCTTTCCGGTACCGGGATAACTGACAATTTCTCTGAAGAGAGTGGCGGTGGCATCATCAACTTTGGCAATATGTTAATTACTGACACCAAAATTGCCAACAACATAACCCATTGGTCTGCAGGTGGTATTTATAATAATAGTGAGCTGGAGATTACAAATAGTGAGATAACAGGCAATGTTTCTGAAGGAACCGGGGCCAGCAATGGCTACGCAGGTGGTATACTCAATTTTCATGATGGGAACCTGGTGATCACCGGGAGTACGATCACCAATAATACCGCAGCGGATGACGGTGGTGGTATCTATAATAATGGTGAGCTGGAGCTTTCCGGTACCGGGATAACTGACAATTTCTCTGAAGAGAGTGGCGGTGGCATATCAAACAGTGAAGCCGATACTAAGATCATAAATAGTAAAATTATCAACAACTCAGCTGGTTCCAGCGGTGGCGGTATATCAAACAGTACAGCGAATCTGGAAATTATCCGTAGTGAAGTTTCCTCCAACTCAGCCGGTACGGGGGGTGGTGGCATTCGAATCAGTGGAAGTCGATTTCAGACTACCTTTGCAAAGATTAATGACAGCGAAATCTCCAACAACAGTGCCTTTGCCGGTGGCGGTATCAGCATAGGCAGTAACACTGATAGCACTCAAATCATCCTCAGTGAGATTACCGATAATTCCGCCGAGAACAGTAGTGGGGGCGGGATCTCCAACGGGAGCGTTTTGAATGTTACCCAAAGCGCCATTACTGACAATACATCTGTTGAAGATGGCGGTGGCATCAGAAATGAAGGAGAGCTGCATATTAACAAAAGTACCATCGCAGATAACACCACAAACGGCTTTGGTGGTGGGATTGAAAACACCGGCCTGGACAACAATCTTGATATTGTCAATAGTACTTTTTGGGGGAACAGTGCCTCGTTCGGCGGTGCTATCGCCAATGGTATATCAGGAGTCGTCTCAGTGACGGCAAGCACTCTTGCCGGAAACAGTGCGAACAACGATGGTGGTGGAATCTACAACGAAGAGGATAACACGATTGACGAGGAGGCCAGGATAATTGTCAAGAATTCCATAGTGGCCGAAAGCCTCAACGGAAATGATTGTTACAACGAAGCTGAATTCACCACCTTAGGTGCCAACATAAGCAGTGATGCAAGTTGTCCGGACTTCAGCTTATCCGAAACCGATCCGCAACTTGACCCCGAAGGCCCACGGGATCATGACGGGCCAACATCTGTCATCGAGATCATGCCGGGAAGTCCGGCTTTAGACGCGGCAATTGACTGCTCCAATCTTGAGGGAAGCGAGATTACAACCGATCAGATCGGGGTACCGAGACCACAGGGTGACGCTTGTGATATCGGAGCGTATGAATCCGGTTTTGAACCTGGTGAACTTGCACTCTACCCCGACCAGGGCAGCGATGCGGGTATCGTCACAATTACCGTTTTCGGAAGTGATTTCAGCGACGACCACAGTGTTGCTCTTACCCGGGAAAATGAGTCCGATATCATTGGCCGGGTCATCAGTACCTCCGGGAACGGAACCGAGATGGAGGTACGCTTCGATCTGTCCGGCCAACCTCAGGAAAGCTGGAATCTCGTTGTGACCAATCCGGAAGGACTATCGCTGACACTTGAAGACGCCTTCACGGTAATAGAAGGCGAAGAACCTGAGGTTTGGATCGATATCCAGGGGGCGGATCGCATTACCGGTGGGGAATCTTCTGCTCTGAACATTAACTACGGGAACCGGGGAGAAACGGACGTCCATGACGTTTTACTTTTCATCCATTTTCCGGACAATTTGGAGTTTCAAGTGGATACGAATAACATTGCCGGTGCTGGTGTCGAAGACTGGATTGATCCAAATGAACTTGAACCCGATGCACGTGATGCTCTTGCTCTGCACATAAACGTGGAAGAAGCGGGACGAACCGTTCTGCCGCTCTGGATCCACCGGCTTTCGGCTCAGTCTTCCCTGTCATTACGGTTGGAGGTCACTCCGGAAGATGTGAACAATCTCTCAAGGTTTTCCAGACCTGTCCATGCTGAAATCGGAGCCGTTTCTGTACGTAATAATTTTTCGCGTACCGGAAATTTTGATGAAGAGGATCCAGCATTGCTGGATATTTTTGCCACTTCGATAATTGAAGCCGGTTGGGAGGAGAGCCAACAGTCTTCAGATGATGATGTTCATTCGCCTCCTAACGTTTCTGATTTGGGAAATATTCATTTGCAAAAAGAGTCTGATCCATGCAACCCCATAAGGGATCGCCTTGAGAACTTGCCACAGCAGGTACTGGACGACCGGGAAGCGTTTCTGAACAAGGCGCGGGAGTTAACCCCCACTGGCGGTGAATTTGCTGCCGGACTTGGTGCCGGGCTGGGGAGCGCCGCTGTATGCGCGGCTACAGCCGGCCTGGCTTGTTTGGCAGCCAGTGCCGGCGCCGCAGCGCTTGACCTGACCGGAGCTATCGGTGCTTTCACGACTGATGTTGAAAGCAATTCTCAACGTTCTGTCGAAAATAAAACTGGTAATATCCAGGATCAGCAACATCCATGTGTGGTGAGCGATGAGAGTGAACACGATCCGGATGTAGTGCCCGAATTCTCTGTTAACACAGCCAGTCGCACCTTTGGTGATCCACACCTGATGACATTTGACCAAAGAAATTACGAGTTTCAAGCGGTCGGTGAATTCATTTTGACACGATCAGAGGTCGATGAAATGGAAATTCAGGTCCGGCTTGAACAGTTGGCACCGGAATTTGAAAATTTCAGCATCATTACAGCCACAGCTCTGAATGTCGCCGGCGACGAGGTCGTGTTCGAAGAAGACCGGGACTCACCAGATAACGTGCCTGCGCTTCAGATTAATGGTACAATGGCGGAACTTCCTGAACAGGGTGCTGAGCCAACATCCCTTCCTGCAGGCGGAAGTATATCACGGGGCGGAGCTGTCTTTTCCGTCAGGTGGCCAAATGAAGAAACCCGCGTCGATGTACAACAAAGTGCTGCTGCCGGAGGAATGACTGTAGAGCCCATGCTCTCGGTAGAGTATATCGGCAACGTGGAAGGACTTCTTGGAACAATGGACGGGAATAGTGAAACTGATTTCAGAATGCGAGATGGCACCGTACTAACCCATCCGCTTTCGTTTGAGGAACTTTATCGTGACTTCGGTGACAGTTGGCGCATCACCCAGGAAGAGTCGCTGTTTGGCACTGAAACATTTGAAGATCTTGGTATCCCCAATGAGCATGTGACCACAGAACAACTCGATCCTGATGAAGTTCAGAACGCAGAAGTGATCTGCCGGGACAGTGGAGTCGAAGATCCAACCCTACTCGATAATTGTATTTTTGACGTGGTTATGAGCGGTGACAACAGATATGCCGAGGACGCTGCATCCATTATTACGCCCAGCGCCAAAGAACATGCTAATGAGATATTGGATGAAAATGACAGCAAGCTTCAGATCTTGCTGGATGTTAACCATGCTGACGGGCGCGATTTTTCATTTAGTGGTACTGGTGAAATTGGGGACTTCACATTGAGCGAGGATGATCATAGTGCTGATCTGACGTTTAGCAAGACCTATCACAACCTGACACCCGGATCGTATGAAGTGAGCCAGGAATTGCCGGCCGAAGAGAACTGGTCTTTGGATAACATTACATGCAATACAGAAGAAGGAGTTACAGTAGATATTGCCCTGGGCAGTGTAACTATCGAACTTGATGAAGGCAAAGTGGTACGCTGTACTTTTGAAAACATTGGTACTGTTACCTCATCGGACGATGAGGCCGATATACCGGAATCCTATTCGCTCTCTCAAAACTACCCTAATCCATTCAATCCGGTAACAACCATCCGATATGAACTGCCCGAATCAGTAGATGTACAGCTTGAGGTTTACAATATTCTGGGCCAACGGGTAGCAACACTGGTCGATTCCAGGCAGCATGCCGGTTTACACGAAGCTACCTTCGACGGAACCCGGCTTTCCAGTGGTGTTTATATCTATAGAATTCAGGCCGGCACATTCGAAAAAACCCGGGAAATGACCCTCATCAAATAATTTCTTTAATGGCCAAACGGGCCTGACTTTAACGCTGTTTAAAGTTGGGCCCCTGTTTGTCCGAAAGATTGAAAAAGATTGAAGGGTACTACAGATGACTGGGGGTACTACAGATGACTGGCCACTGTCAAAATTCCAGCATGATGCCAAAAGCAACTCTGGAATTATGGCTGTAATCAAACTCTTCAGAACCAATCAGCCTGGTAAACCGGTACTCGGCAAACGGCTTTACAACCGGGAGAATAGGAACCTGGACTCCACCATATAAATTCCAGTATATATTGTCATCGCTGAAACTCTGTTCCTCAGCTTCCGTCTGTACCGCATTAAAGCTTGCACTTCCCAAACCGGCACCGACATAGGGCTTGAGAAAACCGAAACTGATGCCACCGGTTGCTGCAATCCCGAAATCATAGGCATCCAGATCTGTCGGAACATGTGCATCTCTGTACGTTTCAACCTGATCTGTAAAATAGCTGAAGTGGGCTCGAAGTCTGACATCCACCACAGGCAAGCCGGAAAGAATGTCCCGCTCCAGGCGTAGTCCGAATCCGTTGCCGGGATCGGCGTCCCGCGTTTCATAGGAAGCACCAACTCCCCAGGATGACTGGGCAATGGCACTTTCAAATGGTGTCAGGACCAATACAAGCAGGCAACCGACAAATAAATTTTGAATAATTCTCTTATAGTAAGTCATAATTAAGGTGTGGTTTGTTCATTCTATGGATGTCGACCTGGTTTCGTGCCCGCATTTCACTGTTGTACGGTGGACAAGAGGAAGTGAACCAGGTCTTAACTGCGTAGCTTCAACCGTTACAGTTTCACTTGAAACAGGTCTTCTTGGTAACTGTTCTGTCGATCTCGAATTGTGCAACGTCTGATATTTTTGGTTTGATCGGTTGAAAACGGGACCGATTCCGGTACTCTCTTGCTGATCGGGGTATCAGCAGTCTGCAGTTCTGCCGGAAAATGTATTGCACTGTGATAATTGATGTGCAATGTTCAGGAAAGGAGTGGGTCCTACTGGATTCGAACCAGTGACTTCTAGCTTGTCGAGCTAGCGCTCTAACCAACTGAGCTAAGGACCCATATTATCATCGGACTTTTACCGGAGAGCAATGGATATCGTTGTGCAAAACCCTGGTTAAATCCATTCACTATCAGGAAGTGCCAATATATCATTTTGTCGATACTCTGACAACAAATAATCTGAAACTTATCGGCCAACTCAATATTTGAAATGGCCATGACCGGGCAGGCGCCCGGACACACAGACGTATGATTAAATGCGGTCATGGATCTGTTTCCACCAACAAAACGGAACTCATATATTTATAACTTCATGCGCCGGGATTTCACCCAAAATGGGATCGACCTGCTGCTGGATCTCTTCCTTCAATACATCTACCATTCGTTCTTTGAGATGGTGGCGGTAGGTAACGATACTGATTTGCCGAACCGGCACCGGCTCCCGGAATTGTTGGACCGATTTCATCTCCTCCTCAGTAAAATCACGTATGGCAAGTGCGGGCAGAATGGTGATCCCCTTGTTCGAATCAACAAGCCGCTTCAGGGAGTCGATACTTCCGGCCTCATAATGCAGATTGCTTCGGAAGGGATTCTGTTTTTTCAACTCACACAAATTGGCAATCTGACTGCGAAGACAGTGTCCCTCTTCCAGAAGCCAGAGTTGGTCCAGATCAATATCTTCAGGTGAAATCTGACTTGCGGTAACCGGTGGAAGTGATTGTCCCCGGTAAACCACAAAAGGTTCATTGTAAAGGGGTATTTCACGGATGGAATTCTGTCCCAACGGAGTAGCCAGAATTCCGGCATCAATCATATTGCTTTTCAGCTGCTGTATGATCTCATTGGTCGTCAGTTCATTGATGGTCACTTTGAGACGGGGGTACTGTCCAATCAGATTCGGTAAAAAAAGCGGCAACAGAAAAGGGGCTACTGTCGGAATGACGCCGAGCCGCAGCTCACCTTCCACCTGATCCGACATTTCGCCGGCCAACCGATGCATATGATCAACTTCTTCCTTAATCCTGCGGGCCTGCGCTATGATCAGCTTACCCGTTTCGGTTGGCATCACCGGAGACCGGCTCCGGTCAAATATCTTTACACCCAGTTCCTCCTCCAGGCGGTTTATCATGGTGCTGAGGGTCGGCTGAGTAACATGACACTGTTCTGCCGCTCTGGCAAAATGGCGGAAACGGTCAATAGCAATAATATAAGTTAACTGTTGCAAGTTCATTAGCTTATGGGGTAGATCCTTATAAATTATTTATATGATTTCACGATGTGATACACGCACTGAAACACCTCACACGCACTATAAATACGAACTAAGTAATGCCGGCATTCCGATAAATTATTTCAATTACAATATAAATACTATAACCCGATTTTATCACATGTAATGGACGCTTTTAACGCTCAATCCCACTAACTTGCCGGTAAATCGTAATTCAAAACGGGAGTCGGGTACCATAACAATCGATTAATCACTTAACCTTATCACGTATAGCAAAAAAAGTCGTCATACTACTCACCAGCACCCTGACGGTCATGTCCGGTGCCACCATCGGGCCGGTACTTCCGCTCATGAGTGAGGTTTTTGCAGACACTCCAAATGCCGAATTTCTTACCCGGCTGGTACTCACCATGCCGGCCCTCTTTATCGTACTGTCATCTACCGGCTGCGGCTACCTGGTGGACCGGTACGGCCGGAAAAAGATACTCCTGGGTGCCACCCTGCTTTACGGCCTGTCCGGTTCAGCCGGAGCCTGGCTGGATACCCTTACCGCCATTCTGGTCAGCCGGGCATTGCTTGGTATATCGGTAGCCGCTGTTATGACCGTATGCATCACCCTTATCGGCGATTATTACAAGGATACCGAACGGCAACATTTCATGGGAATTCAAACCGCAGCAATGGCATTCGGCGGTGTAATATTCATATCAGCCGGCGGGTTCCTTGCCGATATCAGCTGGCGGGCTCCTTTTCTGATCTATACGTTTGCTCTTTTTTTGCTTCCGGCTATAGCACTGATCATAACCGAACCTGAAAAAGCCGAAACTTCAGGTCCCGACCCAAAAAATAATGGCGTATCCCGGGCACCGCTCCTGACCATTTTCCTGATCATAGCAGCAGCCTTTACCGGCATGGCAATGTTCTACATGATCCCGGTACACATCCCGTTCCTGTTAAGCGGTTTTGGGGATATTTCAAACACCCGGATCGGTCTGGCCCTCTCCTCCTTCGTGCTTATGGGTGCCCTGGTCTCCCTGCAGTATCACCGCTTTCTGAAGCGAATGTCCTATCCATCCATTTACCTGATCTGCTTTTTCCTCCTGGGCAGTGGCTATATGCTCATTTCGTTTTCCGATTCCTACTACGAAATATATGCCGGGATGATTCTGGGAGGGATTGGATCGGGCTTGCTGATGCCGAACAGCAATGTCTGGCTTCTTTCGGAAGCTCCCGATCATCTCAGGGGCAGATTCTCAGGCATGTTGACCACGGCCGTATTTCTTGGGCAGTTTCTCTCTCCCATCATGACACAACCCCTGGTGGATGTCCTGTCCATTTCCATGGTCTTTCTTGTGACCGGTGGTGCCGTTGCTTCCATAACGCTCCTTTTAACTTTCGGCCGGTTTCTTATAAAGTAAAGCAACTTATCTGCCGCATATAGTATCACAATAACCAGCTGTAAAAAACCGGTATCCCCATCCGAACATGGCCGTTACGGAAAGGCGATACCGGTATCGAAAAAATCATGAAAGTTGTCCGTCGAACAATGCATGCACTGCCCGGTTACTTGACAGCGTTCTTTACATCATTTTTCAGATCTTCGGCTTTGGACTTACCTTTACTGATGATCTCATCGGTCTCCTTAAGTGCCGATTCATACCGCTTTTGCATATTCTTTACAAAGTCGTCGAGTTCTGATTTTACGGCATCGGCATATTCATCCCCTTTCTTGGATAACTGCTTGCGGGTTTTTTCCCCTTTGTCGGGTGCAAACAAGACACCAAAAAGGGCTCCGATAAACGATCCGATGATAACACTGATCAACATATTTAATTTGCTCATAATCCCTCGCGATTTGTTGGTTCACGTTTAATTTGATAACACAGAACCGCTTTGTATTGTTCCATCGGCTACATTTGTTCCCGATTTCCGGCTATCCGGCTCAATACAGAGCCCTGTTATCATGAAACGTCCATGCACAGGCAATTATGCTGTCGATGTGAACAGTGTCTGAAAATATGCTGTCTCTGACAGACATACGATGGAAATCAGACCTTGCCGAAAACGGCTATGCCGTTATGTCCGCCAAAACCAAATGTGTTGCTCATGGCATACTGAATGGGTTTTTCCATGGATTCACCGGTGACAATATTGATGTTGGATGGTATCGCAGGGTCGATTTCTTCGGTATTGATGGTCGGCGGAATTATATTATCCCGCAGGGCCAGAATGGTGATGATCGCTTCGATGGCACCGGCCGCCCCCATTAGATGCCCGGTCATGGATTTTGTACCGCTTATCCACAGGTTGTTTTTCTCTGTCCCCAGTAACGAAAGAAGTGCTTTGATCTCACTGATGTCTCCGACCGGTGTGGATGTGGCATGGGGGTTGATATAATCCACATCATTTATCGAGAGTTCAGCTTCCGCAAGTGCCTGTCTCATGGCTTCACTGGCCCCGATACCCTCCGGATGCGTGGCGGACAGATGGTATGCGTCAGCGGTCATGGAGGCTCCCTTGACCTCGCAGTATATTTTGGCTCCTCGGGCAACAGCGTGATCGTAATCCTCCAGGACAAGCGCACCGGCTCCTTCACCCATGACAAAACCGTCACGTCCCACATCAAAAGGACGGGATGCTGTTTCCGGATGGTCATTGCGTGGGGACATCGCCTTCATGGCTGAAAAACCTCCAATGGAGCCTTCCGTGATCGGCGACTCGGATCCGCCGGTAACAATGATCCTGGCCTTGCCCCATTTAATGTAATTATAGGCATCCATAATAGACGTGTTGGAGGTGGCACAGGCAGAAACGGTCGTGTAATTGATCCCCATATAACCGTTCCTCATTGATATCATCCCTGAGGCCATATTGGCAATCAGCTTGGGCACGAAAAAGGGGCTGAAGCGCGGGGTCCCGTCACCCTGGAAGTACTCTTTCATCTGCTCTTCAAAAGTCACCATGCCCCCCTGACCGGTACCCCAAATAACGCCGATATCGAACGGAGACATGTTTTCAAAATCGAAACCGGAGTCATTGATGGCCTGATCTGATGCCACAAGCGCATATTGGGTAAACATATCGGAACGCTTGATATCAGCCCGTTCCAGGTGCTCGGCCGGATTAAAATCTTTCAGTTCACAGGCAAACCGGGTACGGAATTTGCTTGCATCGAATTTGGTAATAGGTCCGGCACCGCTGTGCCCCTCTTTAATCCGGTTCCAGAAGGAAAGAATATCATTTCCGTTCGGTGCAAGTGCCCCCAAACCGGTTACAACAACACGTTTCGACATAGTATAAATCTTGTTTTTCTGGCAAATAAACCTGTTTGTTCAGGCGAGCATAAAGATAATCATTATCAACGGAACCACCTATAAATTATTGATTCTGTTTTATCGGGAATGCTTCTGCGGCCTCCTGTCGTTTAGGAGTTAGTTGTCGCCTTGTAGAAATGCCCTTGACGGCAACCACTGTTTTGATGGAACTATCTACTGATGCAACTATCCGCAGAAATATGCAAATGCGATTCCTGATTTACGCTACTGTAGTATGCCGGTCAATCCCCTAACGAAAAACAGGATACTGAAATGACTGTGGACATCAACCAACCCTTGCCTGACGAAATACGGGAACGTATGGTTCCTGAATGGTTTGATATGACAAAGTTCCCGGACACCGACGAGAAAGTGGAGCTGCCCGACGACGAATGGCGGGAGCTCCTTTCAGAAGATGAGTACCGTATTTTACGTGCAGAGGGTACCGAGCCGGCGCATGGTAACGCGTACAACAATATAGTAAGCGAAGGGGTTTACGTGTGCCGCGGCTGCAGCAGTCCGGTTTTTTCATCGGTGGCCAGGTATGCATCCGGCACCGGATGGCCCAGCTTTTTTGCGCCGATTTCACCGGACCGAATCGATGTGAAAACCGATCATAATTTACTCATGGAGCGGACAGAGGTGCACTGTGCCCGCTGCGGCGGTCATTTCGGGCACGTATTCGAGGACGGACCGGATCCGACGGGGCTTCGCTACTGTCTCAACTCGCTTTCACTCCGGTTCATAGATGAGGCTTCTCATCGGATGATAGCCGAAAACCGGAGAGATGAGCTGGATTTTTATCTACCCCTGCTACCCTGACTCCACGGCATTGCG